>JAGWJK010000801.1 GCA_028865845.1 Rhizobiaceae bacterium | reverse complement strand
CATTCGTAAATGCAGATGGTTCTCCATCGAACAAGCAGCCGCGGAAGCCAGCCAGCCGGGATTGCGCGGACTGTTGGAGAAGATGAGGTAATCCGAGAGTTCGATTGTCTGTCTCACGGAGACAGGCGCCGGCAGCGAAAGCAAAGGACACATGTGGCTACCGTTCCGTGACCGAGTGCCGATCGGGAATGGGCGACACCACTTTGACGCCATTAGAGTTTAGGGAATTGCAGCCGCACCCGTAGGCCTGGATTGTTGTCTTCCAGCGTGACGGCTGCCGAGTGGAGATCGGATATCGCCTTCACCAGGCTCAAGCCCAGCCCGCTGCCAGGTGTCGTCCGGCTCTTGTCCAGTCGATATAGGCGCCGGAACACAAGATCGCGTTCTTCTTTCGGAATTCCCGTTCCGTTGTCGATGACGGAAGCAAGGTACCCATGTTCCGACGGCATCAGGGACATGGCGATGACAGTTTGTTGCGGGCAATGTGTGATCGCATTCTCCACGAGGTTGACGAAGAGTTGCGTCAACAGCTCGCGATCTCCGCTGATCATGCAGGAACCCGGCAATCGCGGCTCCACTTTCAAACTCTGCAGATTGTCATCGGCGACATCAGCGTAGATCTCGGCCACCGAGATCATCACATCCCACAGATCGATCTTTTTGAAGCGCGTTTTTCTGGCGCCCGCTTCGATCTGCGAGATTCGGAGCAGGGCCTCGAAGGTTCCGTTGATCCGGTCGCTCTCGTCGCGTGCGTCGAGCAGGAGAGCCTCCACGTTCCCGGCCTGCTCCTGTCGCAGGATCGCTTGTTCGATCGTCAGGCGAAGCCGGTTCAGCGGGGTCTTCAGGTCATGCGCGATATCGGTACTGACCTGCCTCATTCCCTCCACAAGGCTTGAAAGACGAACCAGCGCATCGTTGATGTGATTGGAGACCACATCGATGTCGTCTCCATTGTCGCGTGTCGGGATACGGCGCGACAGATTGCCGGCCGATACATCGATCATGGTTTGCTCGATCGATCTGAGCCTGCGCTGCGTCCTTGTCGCAAGGACTGCGCCGCCAACGATGACGGTGGCGACGATCATGACCGAGGCCCATGCGAAACTCATGAGCGCGATCCGTTCGATGCGGTCGATCTCCTTGTAGCTTTGGCCGATCAAAAGGCTGTTGCCGCCGACGTCACCCGCCATGACCCTGATAGGATCGTCTTCTCCAAACCCGAAGATCGTCGCGGGAAGAGTGGATAATCCGGGCGCGAAGCGGATTTCGGGAACATTACCCGCGAGTTTCTTGCCGCTGCCGTCCAGAAGAAGGAACACCTGGTCTTCCGGTCGCTTCAACGTCGAATAAGTATCCACGGCGGCTATGAGATCTTCCAGATCGTTCGACGAATAGGTCGACTGGACGATCGAGAACGTATCGGCGATCGAGACGTCGAGCGATCGCGCAAGTTCCCGCCTCATCAGTTCATAGGCAACGAGCCCGCTGATCAGAAAGGCGATGATGAAGAATAGCCCGAAAGAGACCGCGAGTCTCAGCGGCGTGCTCCGCAGCAGCCTAGCGCGGTACATGGATGCAATATCCGGTGTTTCTGACCGTGTGCAGCAAAGGCAGGTCGAACGGCTTGTCGATCTTCGCCCGCAGGCGGCTGATGTGGGTCTCTACTACGCTCGTCTTCGGGTCGAAGTGGAAATCCCAAACGCGTTCGAGCAGCATGGTTCGGGTCAGCACTCTGCCCTCTCCACGCATCAGCACTTCGAGCAGCGTGAATTCGCGCGGCTGCAGTTCGATGGCGATACCTCGCCGGCTCACCTGCCTCCTGACGATGTCAAGTTCCAGATCGGCAATCTTCAATACGGTTTTCTGGTCGAGAACGGGGGGACGCCGCGCCAGGGCATTCAGCCGCGCAAGCAGCTCTGAAAAAGCAAACGGCTTCGTAAGATAGTCGTCGCCGCCGGCCTCCAGTCCTTCGACGCGATCGTCAACGCCGCTGACCGATGTCAGGAACATCGCCGGCGTTCTGATCTTCGCGGCTCTTGCCGCCTTGATCAGAGACAGGCCATCGAGCCCAGGGATCATGCGGTCGACGACAAGAACGTCGTATTGTTCCCTGGTCACCTGGAACAGCGCGTCGGTGCCGTCCCGCATGACGTCGCAAACATGCCCCGCTTCGCTCAGGCCACGGGAGATATAGTCGGCTGTCTTGTGATCGTCTTCTACGACGAGAATTTTCATGCCCTTGTCGCGGCTCCGAGATGCGTGGCGGGAACCCGCATACCCATGCCCCAACAAGGTGTCTGCAACCTGAACGGCTCTTTACAATTTGGTAAGCCGCGCAGCGGCGGCGTCCATTTCTTACGAAATCGTATTTTTCGGGCAAACGATCGGTATGGCCGCCCAGCTACAACCGATCTCGTCGGCATGCGCAAGCGCTGCGGACGACGATCAACTGGCGGCCCAGATGCCGCAAATTGGAGCTTTCCCGATGAACAACTTCAAAGCCTCCCGCCTTGTTTATATTGCAAGCGTTGCCGCCATGGTCGCGCTTCCGATCGCTGCACATGCCGCTGCCGTTCAGCCCTGTGAAGACGCACTGAAGGAAATGCGAGCCACCAAGGCTTCCGCCAATCTCACGCCGGATAACAAATCGAAGGTCGATGCGCTGGAGGCAAAGGCCGTGGAGCGCTGCAATGCCGACGATGACAAGCGCGCCGATGCGTTTCTGCAGGACGCCATGAAGCTTATGGGCAAGTGAGGCTCGGGCCTCCATGGTGATCGACATGACATCAGATCAATCTTTGAACGCTGCCGGCACCGTCAACCGCGTGCCGCGGATAACGATCGACTTCTGGCTCATAAAGCTCCTTGCAGTCACGATGGGAGAGACAGCAGCGGATTATCTTGCGGTCAATATGGGGCTTGGTCTTACAGCGACGTCCGCCATCATGACGGTCGTGCTTATTGCCGCACTTATCAACCAGTTCCTGCAGAAACGGTACATTCCCTGGTCCTACTGGATCGCCGTGGTGCTGATCAGCGTCGTCGGAACGCTTCTGACCGACAATCTGACGGACAATCTCGGAGTGCCGCTGGAGTTCTCGACGATCGGCTTCAGCATCCTCCTCGCATTCACATTTTTCATATGGTGGAGATATGAAAGGACGTTATCGATCCATTCGATCTTCACGACGCGACGAGAGGCAT
>JAGWJK010000800.1 GCA_028865845.1 Rhizobiaceae bacterium | reverse complement strand
AAAAATGCCTGCTTCACAGGGGGAATGTTACTGATGTTCAATAAAATGATCAAATAACAAGAGGGAACTGTCATCATGCGAATTTCTGCCATGGGCCGGCTTGCCGTCGGCGTGTTCTTTTCCGCATTATCCTTTGCCGGCGTGGCCAAAGCGGATGGCGATTCCTGCAAGACCATCCATATGTCCGATCCCGGCTGGACGGACATCACCTCGACCAACGGCGTGACCAACGTGCTGCTCGGCGCGCTCGGCTACGAGGCCGATATCAAGACGTTGTCGGTGCCGATCGGCTATCAGTCGATGAAAACGGGCGAGATCGACGTGTTCCTCGGCAACTGGATGCCGGCACAGAAGGCGTTCGTCGACGACCTCAACAAGGCCAAGGCCGTCGAGGTCATGAACCGCAACCTGCAAGACGCCAAGTTCACGCTCGCCGTGCCGACCTATGTCGCGGACAAGGGTGTCAAGGACTTCGCCGACCTGCAAAAACATGCCGACGATTTCGATCACAAGATCTACGGCATCGAGCCGGGAGCGCCGGCCAACGGCAATATCCAGAAGATGATCGACGCCAATGATTTCGGCCTCAAGGGCTGGGAACTGGTCGAATCCAGCGAACAAGGCATGCTGTCGCAGGTCGAGCGCGCCGGCAAGGACAAGAAGGCTATCGTCTTCCTCGCCTGGGCGCCGCATCCGATGAACGAACGTTTCCAGATTGCCTATCTCTCCGGCGGCGACGCTTATTTCGGCGCCAATTACGGCGGGGCCGAGGTCTATACGCTGGCGCGCACAGGCTGGTCGGCAGCCTGCCCGAACGCCGCGAAATTCTTCCATAATCTGACCTTCGATATCGGCATGGAAAATGCGCTCATGGGCTCGATCCTCGGTGGTGAGGACGCCAAGGCGGCGGCAACCGCCTGGCTGAAGGCACATCCGGATGCCTTGACACCGTGGCTTGCCGGCGTGACGACGATCGACGGAAAACCCGGCCTCGACGCCGTCAAGACTTCCCTCGGCCTCTGAACCGTTCAAGGACTGCATTGCACATGGCGCGCCCGAATATCCTCATCCTGATGGTCGATCAGCTGAACGGAACTCTGTTTCCGGACGGCCCGGCCGATTTTCTCCACGCGCCTGTGCTGAAGGCATTGGCGAAGCGCTCCGTGCGCTTTGCCAACAGCTACACGGCAAGTCCGCTCTGCGCGCCGGCGCGGGCTTCCTTCATGTCCGGCCAGTTGCCGAGCCGCACCCGCGTCTATGACAACGCCGCCGAATTCGCCTCTGACATACCGACCTTTGCCCATCATCTGCGAGCCGCCGGCTACCAGACGGCACTGTCGGGCAAGATGCACTTCGTCGGCCCGGACCAGATGCATGGCTTCGAGGAGCGGCTGACGACGGATATCTATCCTGCCGATTTCGGCTGGACGCCTGACTATACCAAGCCCGGCGAGCGCATTGACTGGTGGTATCACAATCTCGGCTCGGTTACCGGCGCCGGAGTTGCCGAAATCACCAACCAGATGGAATATGACGACGAGGTCGCCTATCACGCGACGCGCAAGATTCTGGATCTGTCGCGCGGACATGACGGGCGCCCCTGGTGCCTGACGGTCAGCTTCACCCACCCGCATGACCCCTATGTCGCGCGCCGCCGCTTCTGGGACCTCTATGAGGACTGCCCGGCGCTGGAACCCGAAGTCGGCGAAATTCCGTTCGAGAAGCAGGATCAACATTCGCAACGGCTGATGCGGGCGAGCGATCACAATGCCTTCGAGATTACGCCGGAGCAGGTACGCCAGGCCCGCCGCGGCTATTTCGCCAACATCTCCTATGTCGACGAGAAAGTCGGCGAAATTCTCGATGCGCTGGAGCGCGGCCGGATGGCCGACAATACCATTGTCGTCTTCGTTTCCGACCATGGCGACATGCTCGGCGAGCGCGGCCTGTGGTTCAAGATGAATTTCTTCGAAGGGTCGGCGCGGGTGCCGCTGATGATTGCAGCACCCGACTGGGAGCCGAAGCTGATCGAGCGGCCGGTGTCGACGCTCGATGTCACCCCCACGCTTGCCGGTCTCGCCGGTCTCGATATTGCCTCCCTTCGGCAATGGACCGATGGCGAGGATCTCGGACCTCTGGTCCAGGGGACCGGCAGCCGTGGTCCGGTGCCGATGGAGTATGCCGCCGAAGGCTCGGAAGCGCCCCTCGTTGCCCTGCGTGACGGCCGTTACAAGCTGACGCTTTGCGACAAGGACCCACCGCTGCTCTTCGATCTCGATGCCGACCCGAAGGAGTTGACGAACCTCGCCGCCGACCCGGCTTATGAACGGATTTTGGAGCGGCTGACGGCAGAAGCGGCGCAAAGGTGGAACCTCGCAACGTTCGATGCCGCCGTGCGCGAAAGCCAGGCACGACGATGGGTGGTGTATGCGGCACTTCGCAACGGCGCCTACTATCCCTGGGACTATCAGCCGCTGCAGAGAGCGTCGGAACGCTACATGCGCAACCACATGGATTTGAACGTCTTGGAAGAGAACCAGCGTTTCCCGCGCGGAGACTAAGGTGGCCCCGTTTCGTCCGGCGGGCTAAGGTCGCGCCGGACGAAACGGGAGAAACATTCATGAAAATCAGCGCACGCAACCGGCTCAAGGGCAAGATCGTCGATATCGTCAAGGGCGCAACGACGGCGCATGTCCGCATCGACATCGGCAACGGCTCGATCGTCACCTCCTCGATCACCAATGAAGCGGTGGACGAACTCGCCCTCAAGGTCGGCGGCGAAGCCTATGCGGTCATCAAGGCATCCGACGTCATGGTCGCGGTCGACTGACGGCCCGCACGCAATCCGAAAAGACGCCTTAAGCGATCATGCCTTCTGGCAATGATGCGCCGTCTCGCCGTCGCCGGTCTGAAAATCGCCCGGCTGCGGCGGCGCGATCGGCTTGAACAACGTCCTGTCGGGCTTCAGGTCGAGTAGCGGCGTACCGTCGAGACAATCGAGGCCGCGCACGAGCAAGACCGGACCCTCCACAGCCTCCAGCTTGACGATCGAAGTGCCAATCGGATTGGGCCGCACCGGCGAGCGCAGGGAAAAGGTGCCATGCACCTTGCCGTTGCGGGCTGGGCTCTGCAGCACGAGATCGCGGCGGGAGCGATCGAGCCAATAGAGCACCTCCAGCCGCTCGAAAACCTCGATGCCCGTCA
>JAGWJK010000799.1 GCA_028865845.1 Rhizobiaceae bacterium | reverse complement strand
AAAAAGCCCGGCTCGTCCGGGCTTTTTTATTGGCCGCAAACCTTCACTTCGGGGGCGTGCCGTTGTCGGAAAGCACATCCCCGACGAGATAGAGGGAGCCGCCGATCAGAATGCGTGGAGCCGGCCGATTGGACCCGACGGTCTCCTTGATGGCGCCAAGCGCCTCGCCGACGCTCGAAGCCGGTTCGGCAATCAGGCCCGCATCATAGGCGGCATTGGCGAGGATGACCGGATCGATCATCGCGTCGCTGCCGCGGATCGGCACGCAATACACCTTTTCCGCCAAGCCGGCGAAAGCCCTGAAATAACCAATGGGATCCTTGGTGTTGATCATGCCGGTAATCAGGAATAGCGGCCGCGGCTGGCGTTCCTCGAAATTGGCCATGGCTTCGGCAATGACCTCGCCGGCACCGGGATTGTGGCCGCCGTCGACCCAGATCTCCGCGCCTTTAGGCGCCTGGGGCAGCAATTTGCCCTCGGTCAGCCGCTGTAGGCGGCCGGGCCACTCGACGGTCAGCATCGCCTTTTCCATCATCGCCTCGGTCACCGTGAATCCGGCGGCCTTTACGGCGCGGATGGCGGCGGCGGCGTTGCCGTATTGATGGCGGCCAGGAAGGCGCGGCAACGGCAGGTCGGCCAGGCCGAACTCGTCCTGATAGACCAGGCGGCCATATTCCTCATGGGCGGAAAAGTCCTGGCCGAAAACTGCAGTCGGGCAGCGCAGCCGCTCGGCGGTCGAGATCAGCACGTCCAACGCGGCATCGTATTCCTGATGGCCGATGACGACAGGATAGCCTGATTTCATGATCCCCGCCTTCTCGGCGGCAATAAGTTCCACCCGATCGCCGAGATAGGGCTGGTGATCGAGCGAGATCGGCATGATCACCGAGACGGCCGGATCGGAAATGACGTTGGTGGCATCAAAACGGCCGCCAAGGCCAACTTCGATGATCGCGGCATCGGCCGGATGTTCGGAAAAGAGGACGAAGGTCGCCGCCGTCAGGATTTCGAAAACGGTGATCTTCTGGCCGGTATTGGCCGCAGCGATGCGGCGAAGCACATCGGCAAACACGCCATCATCGACGAGTTCTCCGCGCGCGCCCTTGACGCCGAGACGATAGCGCTCGTGCCAATTGACCAAGTGCGGAGAGGTATGAACGTGCACGCTCATTCCATCCGCTTCGAGAAGAGCCCGGCAGAAAGCAGTAACGGAACCCTTGCCATTGGTGCCGGCAACATGGATAACCGGCGGCAACCGCTCCTGCGGATTGCCAAGCGCTGCGAGAAGGCGGATGATCCTTTCCAGCGAGAGATCGAAGCCTTTGGGGTGCAGCCCCATCAGCTCCTCGATCACCTGCGCTGCCTTGCCCATTGCGGATTGATCCATGGACGTCATCCCGCACCTCCGCCTTACGGCTGCCTATGTGAGATCAGCCGTTTGCCACCATCGGCAAGGCCGCACCGTTCAGGTCCTTTGCGGACACATCGTTTGCCGGCTTCTTGGTCAGGATCTTCAGGAGCCTGGCCAACGTATCCGGAATGTCATGGCGCTTGACGACCATGTCGACCATGCCGTGTTCGAGCAGATATTCCGAGGTCTGGAAGCCTTCCGGCAACTTTTCGCGGATCGTCTGTTCGATGACGCGCTTGCCGGCAAAGCAGATTTCCGCGCCCGGTTCGGCAAGATGGATATCGCCGAGCATGGCGTAGGAAGCGGTGACGCCGCCCGTCGTCGGATTGGTGAGCACGACGATATAAGGCTGGCCGGCTTCCTTCAGCATGTCTACTGCGACCGTGGTGCGCGGCAGCTGCATCAGCGAGAGAATGCCTTCCTGCATGCGCGCCCCACCGGATGCCGGGAACATGACCAGCGGGCATTTTTCCGCGATCGCGCGCTCGAACGCCTTGACGATGGCTTCGCCGGCGGCAATGCCGAGCGATCCCGCCATGAAGTTGAATTCATGGACAACGGCAACAAGCTTCAGGCCGCGAACCTTGCCGACGCCGGAGAGGATCGTGTCTTCCTGCTCGGTCTTGACGCGGTTTTCCTTGAGGCGGTCGACATATTTCTTCGAATCGCGGAATTTGAGCGGATCCTGCATCACGCGCGGCTGCGGCAACGCTTCGTATTCGCCGTCGTCGAAGAGATCGGCGAGGCGCGCCTTTGCCGGCATCTTCATGTGGAAGCCCGAGGCGGGTATGACCCACTTGTTGTCTTCCAGATCCTTATGGAAGACCATTTCGCCGGTCTCCGGGCACTTGATCCAGAGATTTTCCGGTACTTCGCGGCGGCCCAGCATGGAGTTGATCCGCGGGCGAACGTAATTCGTGATCCAGTTCAATTCGAAAACTCCTGATCGACTGAATTAACTGACACCAAAGGCAAGGTCGCATCCCGAATCAGCTCGGGACGCAAGCATCATGCCTATGTGGGAAAACTATTCGGCAGCAACAAGGCGCGCCGAACGCGTTCCCGTCGACAGGCCGCGTACCAATGTCGCGACGGCCTGGATGGTATCGGCGGTCGCCTTGCCATCCTTGGTCAGGCTGGTGGCGATCTGGTTGACGATGGCGGTGCCGACGACGACGCCATCAGCGGAACTCCCGATGACCTTGGCATGTTCCGCGGTCTTGACCCCGAAACCGACGCAAACGGGCAGTTCGGTGTGGTTCTTGATGCGCTTGACGGCGCCCGATACCAGCGACGGGTCCGGCAGCGCCGAACCGGTGATGCCGTTCATCGAAACGTAATAGACGAAGCCGGTGGTGTTCTTCAGAACGGTCGGCAGGCGCTTGTCGTCGGTGGTCGGCGTTGCCAGGCGGATGAAGTTGATGCCCTTGGCAATCGCCGGGATGCAGAGCTCGTCATCCATTTCCGGCGGCAGGTCGACGACGATCAGGCCGTCGATGCCGGCTGAAAGCGCATCATCGAGGAACTTGTCGACGCCGTAGATATAGATGGGGTTGTAGTAACCCATCATCACGATCGGCGTGTCGTTGTCGCTCTTGCGGAAATCGGCGGCGAGCTGAAGCGTCTTCTTCAGGTTCTGGCCACCCTTCAGCGCGCGCTGTCCAGCAAGCTGGATCGCCGGGCCGTCGGCCATCGGGTCCGAGAAGGGCATGCCGAGCTCGATGACGTCGGCGCCGGCTTCCGGCAGTGCCTTCATGATGCCGAGCGAGGTGTCGTAATCCGGGTCGCCGCCCA
>JAGWJK010000013.1 GCA_028865845.1 Rhizobiaceae bacterium | reverse complement strand
TCAGCTCGTCCTGGTTCGCCTTGCTGATATCCTGCTTGGCTTTCAGCGATGCGGTATCGGTGTCGAGCAGGTTGGCTTCGAGATCCGAGGCGCGCTGTTCTGCGGAAATCTTGCGAGCGGCAAGTTCCAGGCCCTTTTCGGCAAGGCTTTCGACCTTGTCGCGGTCCTGCTTGGCCAGGTCCAACTGCCTGCTCTGTGTATCGGTCTTCTTCGCCAGGGCTTCGACCTCGCCCTGCAGCAGGCCCTTCAGATCATCCAGCGCCTGCAATTGCGTCTTCAGGCGCGTGCTGCGCGATTGCATCAAGGCCGTTTCGCTGGCGAGCAGATCGTTGACGTTCGCCAGTTGCTTCAATTCCGGCGGCACGTCGATCTCGGTCTTGCCATTGGCTTCGGCAAGAAGCCGCGCCTTGCGCATCATCAAACGGCCGCGCTCCGCCATCAGTACGACGGCGTCGCCTTTGGCGTTGATGAAATCGCGAGCGAAACGTTGGCCCGGTTCGGCGCGCCGCAGGCCGCCGCCGAGGCTGACTGCCTTGATGACCGTGAGATTGGGCACGAACGGATATCCGCCGGGTGTCTGGACTTCGCCGGCAAGATAGAAGGGCCGGAATTGCGAAAGCTCGACGGAGGCCGACGGGCGGTCGCGGAGGCCGAACTGCTTCTGCAATCCGATGCCGATCGCATTGGCGATCTCATCCGTCGTTTTGCCCGTGGCCGGCAGATCGCCGATGAAGGGGATTGAAACCGATCCGGAAGGACCGACGGTGTAGTCGCCCGAAATCACGGACCAGTCACGGATGCTACCCTCCGCGGTCTGCCACTCGGCAACGCGGATGTGCAGTTTGTCCATGACGCCGAGGTGATAGCCAGGCACATCATCGGCGCGAGCGTTGCCCGACACCGCACACAGGCTGAGGAGGACCAGCGCTGTGCAACGAAAAGGTGTAATCGCGCGAACGCGCTTACCAGCGGGCTGAATTTCAATCATTCAAAATCTTCCCTGTTGTGATTGTCGCAGTCCCGGCATTGCGGGGAAACCGCAGGAACCTTTCCCGCGGCATCTGCGTTCGACGTCAATAACTGCCGCGCGAAAGGCAGACAGCGGGAATGGTCCTGGCGATGATCACCATGTCGCTGCTGAGCGACCAATTCTTGACGTAGTGCGTGTCGAAGGCGACACGGCTGGCGTAGGAGACGTCGTTGCGGCCACTCACCTGCCAAAGACCGGTCAGGCCCGGACGGGATTGGAGGTAATAGATTGCGGCATGTTCGTACATTTCCAGTTCGTCTTCGACGACCGGACGCGGACCGACGACGCTCATTTCACCGCGGATGATGTTGAGCAGCTGCGGCAGCTCGTCGAGGCTGAGCTTGCGCAGGACGGCGCCGACAACAGTGACGCGCGGGTCGTTCTGAAGCTTGCGGGTTGCGCGCCACTCTTCCATGGCCCGCGGATTTGCCGCCAGGTATTCCTGAAGGACGCTGTCGCCATTCACCATCATGGTACGGAACTTTAGGCAGCGAAACGTTTTACCATTATGGCCGATGCGCCGATGCCCATAGAAGGCGGGACCCTTGTCCGTGAGTTTCACCAGGACCATCAGCATGAGGAAGAGAGGGCTGATGAAGATCAACGCCGTCAAAGCGGCGGTGACGTCGAATGTCCTTTTTAATACCCCACCGGTGGGGGGGAAGACGTCGCTTCCCGGGGCGCTGAAAAAAGCCGTTGAGGCCGATCTCGTCGCAGACTTCATAGAGTTAACTCCATTTTTGTTGGCGAATTGGTCGGGATGTATCCGGCGCTTAGCTAGCGCGATGCACTCTGGAGTGTAGGTTCGGATTTTGTTTTTTTAAGCCAAATTTTTATGGCAACCGGTTTCTGCGGTACCTTTCTACCCCAATTTGAGTGAATATGATCAGATGAGATGTTTCTTATATATAACTTATACTGAGGAATGTGTTGTATAAGTGACTAATTGACGGCATTCTTACGTTACGCTCGGTGAGGTGTTTGGATATCGCAGGCTATAGACGCGTTTTTGAGGGCCGCCGTTTGTTGGAATAGGCTTTGTTCAGTCGCCCGGTGTCTTACGCCTAACCTTAGTTCGGCGAGAAAATTATTGCGTTGCAACACCGTATTGCGATGCACATATTATTAATCCGAATGGGTGGACTTTGTAATAAAAGTTGATCGAATTGTTCGAAACTCGGATCGATTGTATTAGGGAATTAGTATCACGCAGATTGTGTGTCTGGTTTTGAAATACAACTGTCTCTGATTGGGGCGATAGAGAAAATTAATAACGAATGCAATTGCACGTAATGTGGAGGGGTAGTTTTAACGAGTGCAGCGTAGAAGTCGGCCTCGACGGTAAATCATCCTTATCGCTTAGTTGAATCCGAAGGATTCGTTAAATATATTGATCTGAAGCCTATTAAGGGAGGCAAGATTTTGACCGTTTTCTTTGTAATGGTCGCGGAGGCTAGGTAACAACATGCATGCGCCACGCGTCTACATCAGCATGCTCGGTGCCTTGGTTGTATTTGCCGTCGGCACCTATTTTCTGACGCATTCGCTTTCGACCACGTTGATCGAGACGGTGATTTGCGCTGTTCTTCTTCAAATTGGTTACTTCCTCGGCGTTCTCTTCCTTGTTTGGAAGGAACGAAATCTTCGCAACGCTCCGCGTCGCGATGACGGGGTTGCGATGCCGATGCGCGAGGACGACAAGGCGAAGGGCTTGCCTGCTTCAAACCTTAATCGCTCCGAGCCGTTCAATCCCTGACTTTTATCCACCCGCCACATCTTTTGGCGGTTGTGTGGTTGCCGATGTGATGCGCCGTCCTAAGTCTCCGACTGAATAACGGAGACCGACGTGACCGACATGGCAGAAAATAGTGTTTGTGTAATCATCGCCGCGAAGAATGCCAGCGACACCATTGGTCTTGCTGTCGCTTCTGCATTGCGTGAGCCGGAAGTCTCGGAAGTTGTCGTCATCGACGATGGATCGAGCGACGGGACCGCAGCGGCAGCGGGAATGGCGGACGATGGCAGCGGCCGGCTGATAATCCATCAGTTCGAAAAGAACCAAGGTCCGGCCGCGGCGCGCAATCACGCGATAAAAATATCGAGCGCTCCGCTGATCAGCATTCTCGATGCTGACGATTTCTTCTTTCCGGGCCGCTTCAAGCCCTTGCTGGCGAAGGACGATTGGGATTTCGTTGCCGATAACATCGCTTTCGTGAACGCCGATACGGTGCCGAATGCTTTCACGATGCTCGATCATTTCGACCCGAAGCCGCGCTTCCTCAGCCTGATCGGCTTCGTCGAAGGCAATATCTCCAAGCGTGGCGTGCGGCGCGGCGAGATCGGCTTCCTGAAGCCCTTGATGCGTCGTTCATTCCTCGACAAGCACGGCCTGCGCTACAACGAAGCCCTGCGTCTCGGCGAGGACTACGACCTCTATCTGCGCGCCCTTTCCAAGGGAGCGAGCTACAAGATCATCCACAGCTGCGGCTATGGTGCAGTGGTGCGGAGCAATTCGCTGAGCGGCAGCCATCGCACGGAGGATCTGCGCCGGCTTTATGAAGCCGACAGGACGGTTCTGTCGACGGGTGGCCTGTCGGTCGAAGACAGAAATGCGATCCGCCGGCACGAACGGCATGTTCGCGGACGCTACGAGCTGCGCCGCTTCCTCGACGTCAAGGCGCAGTCGGGCCTTGCCGCGGCGGCCTCCTATGCTTTGAGCAAGCCGATGGCTATTCCGGCGATTGCCGGCGGCATCATGGCCGATAAGACGGAGCGTTTTCGCAAGGGTGGCGGTGCACCCATCGCCCATTCCGGATCGAACGGCCTTCGTTATCTGCTGCAGGCCGTTCCGGAATAATATCTCTGTCTGCCTCAGAAATAGTCGCGACGCACGCCTTCGAGAACCTCTTGAAGGCGCTGCTTGCGGTCGTTCAATGCGGCGTCGCTGCTCAGTTGCGGGCGCGCCTTGCTGGCCTGCCACAGAGCCAATGCCGAGGGAACGGCGAGCGCCTGCTTTGCCATGACGCGAAGCGGCGTCTGCTCCGGATCGGCAAGGACGACCGTCTCGCCAACCTGCCGCTTTTCCAGTTCCTCGGCCGCCCGCTCGTCCCGTTCGAAACCCATGCCCCAGAAGCGGGCGCCCTTCGCGATCGCTTCCGCGCGGGTCGAAACCGGAACGTGCTTCGGTGCATAGGTCACGCCGAGTGATTGCGCCCAGTCGTTCCATTTGAAGCTGTTGATGGACCTCGACGTGCTGACGGCGATCCACGGCACGCGGAAGGCATCGGCGAGGATGGCGCCATGCATGGACTCCGCGACGATCAGCTCCGACGTCGCGATCTCCCGGATCACCGCCTTCGCCTCGCCGCGAGGATCGAGATAGGAAAGGCCGACGGTCTTGCAGATCTCTGGCCAGAGCCCGGCTGCAGCCGACTCCCAATGCGGAACGAAGGTGCGGCGGTTGGTCTTCGGCAGGTTGCGGAATTCCGGCATCTCGGTGACCATGACGGCAGGGTCGATAATGCCCATATCCGCGCGAAGGCCGACTTTTTCCGCCGTCAGTGGTCCCCGCACGCAGCGTATATCCCATTGATCGCGGTCGCTCATGTCGGGGAGCGAGCCGTAGCCGAAGCCGCTGCCGATGACGAGCTTGTGGCCGTCAAGCGGCAGAATGAGCGTATTGAGGACGGTTCCGACGCCGACCAGCAGCGTCTCTTCATGAACGTCACGCAGGCCGGGGAGCAGGAAATCCCAGAGCCATAGGTTGAGGTCGTCACCGAAATTGCCATGGGTCGATTCCCAGTGGAACGGCTTCATACAGGTCTCCTTGCTGCTTCGGGGGCGTTGTCCCCGAAAGATGTGACGCGGTTTGCCAAGGCCCGAACGCGGCGTTTCGCGTCGGCCCGGCTTGATGAATTTCGCTCGGCAGTTTTGCTGCAGGTGCGAGAACTAGGGCGCCAACTTGCCGGCGGCAAGCTGTACGGCGCTTTGTAAAATCGCAGGATCGCGCCATGCCCACTTCGCCAGCAGCCCGAATTGCGGTAGCCGCCGGTGCCGCAATTGCCGTGCCTGGCTCCACAAGGCCTGTTTTCTGGCGCGGTTTTTATAGGCGCGGATGGTCGCGATATCCTTCGGTCGGCGCGAAAATCGCTGTTCCAGCGTGTCGAGCGCGGTCCAGGTATTGAACTGTTGGCGCAGGAATTGCGGGGAATCGTTGTTGATGCTGTGGAAGATGTTCATGCCCTCGCCGCGCAGCGCGCCGGCGTCTTCGCAAAGCAGCACGCGCTTGGCCGCCAGAATGCAATCGCAGAAAAATAGCACGTCTTCGGCCGCCAGCCGCAGTGCTGCTTCAAAGCGGATCTTTTCGAAGACCGGCCTGCCGATCACCATGCATGAGAGGTGGAGAAAAGCCCAATCCTGCAGCATGACGCTGGCGATCTCGGGAATTTCCAGCAAGGCCGGCTTTTCCGACAGTCGCACCGCATCGGCGGTCTTTGCCAATTCGGCCATGCCGAAGTGATAGGAAAATTCTTCGCCGCCTTCGATCGAGTCCCAATAGCAATCGGCGTCGTGGCGAGTGAGCGCCTCATAGGCATTGCCGAGATGCTCCGGCGTCCATTCGTCATCGGAGTCGAGGAAGGCCACGAAGCTGCTTGCTGCCGGCACATTGTCGAGGCCTGTGTTGCGCGCGCCACCCGGCCCGGCATTGGGCTGGCGGATGACTGTGATGCGCTTCCGCTCTTCTTCGCTGAGCGATTGAAGTTCGCTTTCTGCCGGCAAGGGTGATGCATCATCGACAATGAGGATATCGAAATCTTGGAACTCTTGCCTAGATACCGACCTCAATGCCCGTTGCAGAATGCCCGATTGCCTCTGGTAGAAGGGAATAACAATCGTAATTGACGCCATTTTTTCGCCTTTACGGTTTTCAAAAAGAATGTTTGCGGCCCTCATCGGGTCGCGGCCATGTGTCTTTACGACAATCTCCATCGCTGTTTTTCAGCCGGTCCCAAGAGATTTAGGATGTCGCCATGACCTCAACAGTTAGCGTCCGTTCGATTACGAACAATGTCGGATGGAGCGTTTTATCGAAGACAAGCACTTTCGGACTGAAATTTGTCACCGTGCCGATCCTGGCGCGTATCCTCAGTCCCGAGCAATTCGGCGTTGTCGCCGTGGCGCTCACGGTAGTGCAATTTCTCGCCATGATTGGCGGGGCCGGACTTACCTCCTCCCTGGTTATCCAGAAAGAGGAGGACATGACGACCATCCATTCGGTCTTCTGGGTCAACCTCGCCGTTTCGACGCTCATGGCCGTCGTGCTGTACGTTTTTGCCGATTTTTTCGCGGAATTGCTCGGCGCCAAGGAAGCCGCCTATCTGCTGCGGATCATGGCCTTCATGATCCCGATCCAGTTGGCGAGCGACGTTGCCTACTCGATCCTGGCGCGGCGGATGAACTTCAGTCAGGACGCGCTTTGGAGCATGATCTCCGAATCTTCAGGCGCCCTGGTGGCGGTCGCGATGGCCTATTTCGGGTTCGGGGTGTGGGCGCTTGTTGCCCAGCTCTTCGTCTCGGGCACCATACGCCTGGTCGGGCTCTATAGCGTCGCCCGCTATTTTCCACGTCTGGTGTTTTCCTTCAGCCGGGTGAAGGGGCTGACCAAGTTCTCCTTCGGCATGATGGGCTCAGAGATCGCCAATTTCGTCACGTTCCAGTCGCCGATGGTCATCATCGCCCGTTACCTCGGCCTTGCCGATGCCGGTGCCTATTCCGCCGGCAACCGGTTTGCCAGCATTCCCAACCAGGTCGTGCTGTCGGCTGTCATGGGCGTATTGTTTCCGGCCTTCAGCCACATGGTGCACGACCGCAAACGTCGCTCCGATGCCCTGATGCTGAGCACGCAGGTCACCACCGTACTGCTGGCGCCGATGATGTTCGGGCTTTGGGCGATCGCAGAGCCGGCAATGCTCGTCTTGTTTGGGCAGAAATGGGCCTATGCGTGGCCGGTGCTCGGTCTGTTGGCGATTTCCAAGGCGATCCTGACACCCTGCAGCACCTTCATTCCCTATCTGAAGGGGGTCGGGCGCGGTAACGTGCTGTTCTGGTCGGCAATCGTCCGTGCAATCGTCACCACGGCGGCTGTCGCATACGGTGCCATCACCGGCGATCTGATCAACGCCATGGTCTGGCTCTGCATCACCAGCGCGATCACGCTGATCTTTTACTCGTGGGCGGTTTTCCGCGCCGACGGTACGCCCTTCTTCCGCGGGCTCTACATCAGCAACAGACCAATGATCACCGCCTTCATCATGTCGCTTATCGTTCGCCTGATGCTGGATCATCTGAAGGAGGCCATGCCGAGCGCCGTCATGCAGGTTATCGTCGGCTCCGTCGTCGGCGGCGTCATCTACGCTGCGCTGATTTTTGCGACCGAAGGTGCGCTTGTCCGCAAGGTCATGGAGCTCGTTCGCTCTCGCCGCATGCCAAAGGTGCAAGCGCAACCAGCGGCTGAGTGATTTTATGTTGTCCTTCTAAATCAACGCGCATCGCCGCCGCATTTTCATCATCTTTGATGGTGGATTCTGCGGCGATGCAAAAAAATCTCCGGCCGCCAGAAAAAAATTTTGAATGGGCCTGAACAGGCCGGAAAACCCCTTGGATTGAGACATTCCGATCTCCTCAAATCCTTTAGATTCCAAAATCTTCCATGTGAATTAAGCCGTTGGGATTAAGCATCCCTCGCCTCCCGTAACGAGAGGAATGGTGGGGTCGATTGACCAACACGAACCGCTTTTTGCTGCACTGCCGTATTTCCTTTCCCAAGATCGCCCTAGGTTAGCTTTGCGGGCTCTAGTCTGCTCTGGTTGAAACGACCGCTTGGGGGAGCGGCCCGAAAAAGGGGTGACTGACATCGTGAACGTGACTGCCAGCGTGTCCTCGCGGATCAATCTCATGCGTATCGTGCTCATCTCGGGTATCGTGTTTGTTCATATCCCTTTCGACAGCGACTCCAGCCCGTTCAACGGCGCTTATGGTCTCTTCGATTGGTTCCGCGTCTTCCTCCGCGACAGTCTCTTCCGCGTCGGCGTTCCCTGTCTCAGCGCTATTTCCGGTTACCTGCTGTTTCGTCACGGTGCCGCTTCGCTGGACTACGGCAAGACCGTTCGCCGCAAGATGAAGACCGTTCTCGTGCCCTTCTTGCTGTGGAACACCGCATTCTTTCTCTTTGTCCTTCTCCTGCAGAACCGCGGCATCGGCGATGGCTACCTGCCGGATTTGGCGAGCGCCAGCACGCGCACGCTTGCAACCCTGCTCTTTGCCACGGAAGGTGCGCCGATCGATCTGCCGCTTTATTTCCTGCGCGATCTCTTCGTCTGCATCCTGCTGTCGCCACTGCTGGCGATCCTCATCCGCCGCTATCCGCTTTTGACGCTTTCCGTCCTGCTCCTGCTCGCCGCCCTGCCGGTGCCGCTCGGGATCGTGCTTAGAAACTCGATCCTGTTCAGCTTCAGCTTTGGCATCTATCTCAGCCTCCACCGTGTCGATCTGACGATCATCGATCGCTATGCGACGCCGATCGGCCTTGCCTTTCTGGCTCTCACGGTGCTGCTCGCCATGGCGATCTACGTAACAGGACCGAAGCTTTCCATGTGGCTGGAAATCAGCCGCAACCTAATGGTCATCGCTGGTATCCCGGGCTTCTGGGCGCTTTCAGCGATCCTCATAAAGAGCGATCTTGGCAAGCGGCTGGCGGGAACGGGCAGCCTGAGCTTCTGGATCTTCTGCGCGCACTATCCGCTGCTCTTTTGTCTCTGGGTCCTCTGGAACCGCAGCGGCGAAGATCTCTATCCCGTCTTTTATCTGCTGGCGGCCGCCATCACGCTGACGGTGCTGCCGCTGACCAACGGCGCTGCACGGTATGCCCTGCCCGCCTTCTACAATCTGCTGACCGGCAGTCGCATGCGGCAACGTGCCGAGATTGCGACCACTGACGGTCGGCAGACGACATCCGATTAAAGGTGACTCATGACGATATCCATCGCCCATGCACGAAATCTAAGTCTTGTTGCGGTTGCCCTTCTGGGTTCCGCCCTGGTCCCAAGCGTGACGTCAGCGCAGGAAGACCAGGCAGATGGGAAGTCCTTCGTGGAAAACTTCGACAAGATCGACGCCGGCCGCTGGTACATTTCCGATGGCTGGAACAATGGTCCGCATCAGAACTGCACCTGGTCCAAAAAACAGATTTCCGTCGAGAACGGCATGCTGCAACTGCAGTTCACGCAGGGCAAGACCGGTGAGCGCGACTATGCCTGCGCGGAAATCCAGACGACCAAACGGTATGGCTACGGCACCTATGAGGCGCGCTATCGCACGGCGACCGGCTCGGGGCTGAATTCGGCGTTCTTCACCTATATCGGGCCGACCGACAAGAAGCCGCATGACGAGCTGGATTTCGAGGTGCTCGGCAAGAACACCGGGCAGGTCCAGGTCAACCAGTATATCGGCGGCAAGGGCGGCAACGAGAAGCTCGTGCCGGTCGCTGGTGGCGCGGACCAGGGCTTCAACGACTACGCCATCGTCTGGGAAAAGGACCGACTTCGCTACTACGTCAACGGCAAGCTGGTTCAGGACGTCTCCGACCCGTCGAAGATCCCGACCCACGCGCAGAAGATCTTTTTCAGCCTCTGGGGCACGGACACCCTCGGCAATTGGATGGGCAAGTTTGCCTATGGCGGCCCATCGACAATGCAGGTCGACCGCATCGCCTTCACCGCAGCCGGCGATAAGTGCCAGTTTGCTGAATCAATTGCCTGCAAGCTGAATTGAAACGTGCGGACTGCGGAATGGTTTCCGCGGTCCGGCAAAATCTCGTGATGCAACGCGAACGAAACCAAGCCCCGCGCAAGCGGGCGCGATAGCGGAAGTTTTCATGCTGCATATTCTCTATTTTGTCCACGATCTGGCAGATCCGGCCGTGCGAAGGCGGGTGATGATGCTGCAGGCCGGTGGAGCGCGGGTGACGCTCGCGGGGTTCCGGCGTGCCGACAATGCGCTCGCCCGCATCGAGGGGATTGAGCCGATCGAACTCGGGCTGACGCATGATGCCCGTTTCGGGCAGCGCATCGGTGCGGTCGTCAAATCGGCGCTGCAACTGCGTGGTCTGTTGCGATCGGTCGATAAGCCCGATGTCATCATCGGCCGCAATCTCGAAATGCTGATCATGGCAAACCGTGCCAAGGCCATTTTTGGCGGTGCAGCTCCGGTCGTCTACGAATGCCTAGATATTCATCGCCTGTTGCTGCGGAAGGACGTATTCGGCACTGCGCTGCGTGGGATGGAGCGTCATCTCGGCGCCGATGCAGCCCTGCTTATCACCAGCTCTCCTGCCTTCGTCGATCACTATTTTCGCCCGCGCTCCGGTCTCGACCTGCCGATCATGCTCCTCGAAAACAAGGTCCTGACGATCGGACAGACCGTGGCAAGCGAGGTTTCCGCTTCCCGCATGCCTGCCGCAGGCGAACCTTGGAAAATCGGGTGGTTCGGTGCGCTTCGCTGCCGCAAATCGTTGCAGTTGCTTGCAGATTTCGCACGGCGGATGGATGGTCGGTTTGAGGTCGTCCTGCGTGGGCGGCCGGCCTATTCCGAATTTGATGATTTCGATGGTTTCGTGAAGTCGGCGCCTTTCCTGCATTTCGGCGGCCCCTACAAGAACCCGGAGGATCTCGCGACGATCTATGGCGAGGTGCAGTTCTCCTGGGCGATCGACTTCTTCGAAGAGGGGCTGAATTCCAGCTGGCTGCTTCCGAACCGTCTCTACGAGGGTGGACTTTACGGCGCCGTGCCGATTGCCTTCGAAGGGACCGAGACGGCGCGGTTTCTGACCAGCCGAAAGATCGGGCTGACGCTCGACAAGGCAGATGCAGCGCGGCTCGCAGCCCTTTTCGAGACGATGGACGAAGACCGTTATCTCTCCGCTTTCAAGGCCGTGGCCGACCAGGACCCTCGGCAATGGAAGACGGATAGTGCCGATTGCCAGGGGCTGGTGCAGCGGCTTGCGTCGCTCACGCATGCCAGCCCGCACGCGGCCGAACCACAAGCTTTCCCACAACTGCATCGCAATAGAGGCGGATTGCAATGACGACCGGAACATCCATGGCCAGACGTTGCCTAATCGTTATTCCATGCTTGAATGAAGAGAGGCATATCGAACCGCTGATCGCGAAGCTCGGCCGGGCTCTGGACGAACTCGACGCCAGGATCGTGGTTGCCGATGGCGGCAGCACCGATGCGACGCGCGATATCGTCCGGCAGATTGCCGCGGGCGATCCGCGTATCATCCTGCTCGACAATCCGAAGCGGCTGCAGAGTGCTGCGATCAACCTAGCGATCGACACCTTCGGCGACGATTACGACTATCTCCTGCGCATCGATGCGCATGGCGATTATCCCGCTGATTATTGCCAACTGCTGGTGGAGGAGGCCGATGCGACCGGCGCGGATTCCGTCGTCGTCGCCATGCGCACCATGGGCTTCAGTGCTTTCCAGAAAGCGACGGCCGTGGCGCAGAATTCGAAGCTCGGCAATGGCGGCTCGAAACATCGCGAGGGCGCCAAGGGCCATTGGGCCGATCACGGCCATCACGCGCTCATGCGTGTCGCCGCTTTCCGCGCGGTCAGGGGCTATGACGAGACTTTCAGCCACAACGAGGACGCCGAACTCGACTATCGCCTGCGCAAGGCCGGCTACCGGATCTGGCTGACTGACAAGACGGCGATGACCTATTATCCGCGCTCAAGCATCCCGACGCTTTTCCGGCAATATCTCGGGTATGGCCGCGGTCGCGCCCGAAATATCCTGAAGCATCGCAGTATGCCGAGCGTTCGGCAGATGTTGCCGCTGGCGGTCGTGCCGATTTTCGTCGGCGCGTTTCTGGCGATCCTCAACTGGATCGCGGTGATCCCCGTCAGCCTGTGGGCATTTGCCTGCGTCGCCTACGGCTTCTGGATCGCGCTTGGCGAACGGAATCCCTACGGGCCGCTGGCTGCCGTTTCGGCGATGGTGATGCATTTTGCCTGGTCGATGGGGTTCTGGATGGAAGTCCTGAGTTTCCGCGGACGACGGGTGGCGTCATGAAGCAGAAGATTCAACGCCGGCCGACCAAGGTCGATATCGCGATCTGCACCTACCGTCGCGCCGAACTGGACCAGACGTTGCTGTCGCTGGCCGTGTTGTCGGTGCCGGATGACACCATCATCCGTATCATCGTTGCCGACAATGATGTGACGCCAAGTGCTCGCGCCCGGGTCGATGCCATGCGCTCGGCCGTGCCTTTTGAGATCGTCTATGTTCATTGCCCGGCATCGAACATCTCCATTGCCCGCAACGCGTGCCTCGATCATGCGACCGGCGATTTTCTGGCCTTCATCGACGATGACGAGACCGCGTCCGAGGATTGGTTGCTCGAATTGTTGGTGACCATGGATACGACCGGGGCCGATGCCGTGCTTGGCCCGGTCCGCGCCGTCTATCCGAATGTCGCGCCCGGGTGGATGCGTCGTGGCGACTTTCATTCGACTTTGCCTGTCCGCGTCGCCGGCGAAATTCTGACCGGCTACACCTGCAATGCGCTTTTGCGGCGTAACGCTGCGTCGCTTGCCGGTCGGCGCTTCAATCTTGCGCTCGGGCGCAGCGGCGGCGAGGACACGGAGTTCTTCACGCATATGCATAAGGCCGGCGGGCGCATCGCCTTTGCCCGTGATGCTCTGGTTTACGAACCCGTGCCGACCGGCCGCGCGACGCTCGCATGGCTCGGCAAGCGGCGCTTCCGCGTCGGGCAGACACATGGACGCATGCTTTTGGAAACGGCGGCCGGTCTCGGTCGATGGAAGGCCGTCGCCCTTGCCGGCAGCAAGTCTGCCTTCTGCTTCTCGGCTGCGGCCCTCCTCTCTGCCTTCGCGGTGCAGCGTCACCGCTACGGTCTGCGCGGCATCATGCATGCCGGCGTCGTCAGCGGCCTGCTCGGTGTCCGGGAAATAGAACAATACGGAAGTTTGGAGAAAGCGCCGCAATGACTGATTTCATCCCCGATGTCAGTTTTATCATCGCAGCCTACAATGCCGAGGACACGCTTGAGCGCGCCATCGACAGCGCGCTTGCGCAGGGCGCGGTCAGCATGGAGGTGATCGTCGTCGACGATTGCTCGAGCGACGGCACACGGGACATTGCCGGCAATCACGCCGATCCGCGGGTTCGCCTCGTCGCCATGCCGCGCAACGGCGGTCCGGCCGCGGCTCGCAATGCCGGGCTTAATGCAGCGCGGGGCCGTTGGGTGGCGGTGCTCGATTCCGACGATATGCTTCGTCCCGACCGCATGGCGCGATTGATCGCACGGGCCGAGAAAGCGGAAGCGCAGATCGCCGTCGACAATATCGATGTCGTTAGGGGCGAAGATGAACCCGTCGGCACCATGTTTCCCGAGGCGGTACTGACGCGTGTGCCGATGCTGACGCTCGCGGATTTCATCGCCTCGAACATGGTGTTCCGGTCGGAGCACAATTTCGGCTACATGAAGCCGGTGTTCGAACGAGCCTTCCTCGAAAAACATCATTTGCGTTTCGACGAAATGCTGCGGATCGGCGAAGACTATATTTTTCTCGCCTCGGCACTTGCCCTCGGCGGTGTCTGTGTGGTCGAGCCGATCGCCGGTTATGTCTATTATATCAGAGACGGCTCGATCTCTCGCGTTCTGAAGCAGGAGCATGTCGAGGCGATGATCGCCGCGGATCGCAAGTTCTTTGCCCGTCATACCTTCGGCGCAGTCGCTCTTGCGGCACAGCGTCGCCGCACGCGGAACCTGAAGGAAGCGCTTTCCTTTCTGAAGCTTGTCGAAAGCATCAAGAATCGTTCACTGCCCGGCACGCTGAAGATCGCCTTCGGCAACCCGCGCGCTGTCCGTTATTTGCGCATGCCGATCGCGGCGCGCATCCGTCGTCTCACTGCCGCTCTCCGCGGCGGTCGTGAAGCAACAGTGCTTCGAGGTAGTGTGGAAACTGCCATGCCATCTCAAGCCTCCTCCCTCCCCCGTTTGGGCGCAGGCCCTCACTCTAACAAAGGATAGAGCTATGGACCCTAAGCATCCTGTGAGAAAAGCAATCATTCCGGTTGCCGGCAACGGAACCCGCTTCCTCCCCGCCACCAAGGCAATGCCCAAGGAGATGCTGACGATCGTCGATCGTCCCGTTGTGCAATATGCTGTCGATGAGGCGATCGAAGCCGGCATCGAGCACATTGTCTTCGTTACCAGCCGCAACAAGTCGGCGATCGAAGATCATTTCGACGATACGCCGGAGCTCATCTCCTCGCTGCGCCGGGCCGGCAAAAGCCATCAAGTTACGGAACTGGAACGGATTCTCCCGCGTGCCGGCTCGATCAGCTTCACCCGCCAGCAGGCCCCGCTCGGCCTCGGTCATGCGGTCTGGTGTGCCCGCGATCTCATCGGCAACGAACCCTTCGCCCTGCTGCTGCCGGACATGGTCTGCCACGGGCTGCGCGGTTGCATGGCCGGCCTGATGGAACTCTATCAGGAAGTCGGCGGCAATATCGTCGCGGTCGAGGAATGTGCCCCGGAAGAGACCTCGAAATACGGCATTATCGGCCGTGGTGCGCCGGTTCGCCACGGGTTCGGCGTCACCAAGATGGTCGAGAAGCCGCATCCTTCCGAGGCGCCTTCCAACTTTTACCTTAATGGCCGTTATATTCTCCAGCCGGAGATCTTCGATATCCTGGCGCGGCAGGAACGTGGCGCGGGTAACGAGATCCAGCTCACCGACGGCATGTTGCGTCTGTCCGAGACGCAGGACTTCCATGCCCAGGCTTACAGCGGTCGGACGTTCGACTGCGGCTCGAAGCAAGGTTTCATCGAGGCGAATGTCGCGTTCGCGCTGGCGCGCACCGACATCGGCGGCCTTGTCTATGACTCGATCCGCAATCTGGTTTCGTCGCACGAAGCACAAGTAAACGCCGCTTAAGTCGGCTCTTCTTTCGCCTGCGGCCATAGTGGCCGCAGGCCAGAATTATTCATTCGGGCTTCTCCGGATAAGGTGGTTGCCATGCATCAGAAGAATTTCACCTTCCATAGCGCTCTCCCG
>JAGWJK010000798.1 GCA_028865845.1 Rhizobiaceae bacterium | reverse complement strand
TGGAAAATTGGTGACGGGCAGCGTCCATGAAGCCGCAGGCAAGAAGGTCGGTGGCGCAGAACACTGCGTCCGGCCGCTCCGTTCGGGTAAGGAGGCGCTGGGCAAGCACCCTGCCGCTCTCATAGCCCGTCCATCCATAGTGTTCGACCACGACGTCGAGGCCATGCGCCCTCGCCGCAGCCACGAAGCCCCTTTCTCTTGCCATCAGGCTCGGCGTACCCGCATCTGAATTGGCAAACGCCAGTCTGCTGCAGCCGGCGCGAATGAATGCCGTGACGACGCGGCTGGCCGCCTCCTCGTCGTCGAGATTGATGCGTAGCGGTCCATCCTGCTCGTCGTCGCGATTGATCAGCACAAGCCGCTGGCCGCTCTTCAGGCAGAGCTGCGCGATCGATTTGTCCGGCATGCCCGACAGGATGATCGAGGCGTCGGCGCGATAATGAATTGCCTGGCGTAATGCCCCATCGACGCTACCGTCAGATAGATCCGTGTTGACGAGCATGGCGATTTTGCCGGCATTCTGCAGCTTCTGCGTCAATGCCCGCAGCAGATTGGAGCGATGTGGCGTTGCCAAGTCGGAGACGATCAGGCAAACGATGCCACTTTCGTTGCGCATCAGGCCGCGTGCGAGATGGTTGACGTGGTATCCGAGCGCTTCGGCGGCTTCGAGCACCTTGCGTCGGGTTTCAGCCGATACGCTCGCGCCTGGCGTGAACGTTCGTGACACAGCCGAGCGGGAAACGCCTGCGCGTTCCGCCACCTCCTGTGCGCTCACGAACACTTTCTGCGACACGCCGTTCTCCTGATTTGCGGACGAGTTTGCCTAATTTTGCAATTGTGTGCAAACATTGCTGTGAGCCATCGGCATGACAGTTTTATGAAGGTTGCTGTTTACAATTGGCCCATGCGAAAGCGCTATTTTTGCACAGGCTTGCAAACCATTGTGCCGGCTATCTTATTTAGCTGGCGGCGTGGTATTCTTGTTTTCCTGCTGACCAGGTGCCTTGCTCGGAGGGATGACGGGCGTTTTGCCGTCCTGAGGCGCCGGCTTCTCCAAATCAGTATCGCCGGTGGCCGGCGGCTTCAAAACGCCGCCGCAATCCGCCAGTTTGGAATCATCGCTGGCCTGCGGTATCCGTGCCGTCTTTCCGGCATTGCCTTGCCCGTCGTTCGTGTTCGGAACGGTGCAGTTCGAGTTTGTCTGTGCCTTCTCCGCAAACACCGGCATGGGGGTTATGATTGCCACAGCGACCAAAACCAGCACCGCAATCCTGTATCCACGGGACGCGCCGACCCTGTCAGGTCTTCGTCGAAACAGCAGCGTTGACGTCGATGGTGCCACCCATGAGGTCAACGGAACTTTGCCAAGCGGTTTTGCATCTATCCAGTTGGGATCATCCGCGGCAGCGACAGGAACCAATCGATAAAGCTTGAGGCTCTCATCCATCTGACATCTCCTGTTTTTAACGAGAGATCGCGGATCGGATGGGTAGGAAGCTCGCCTGCCATTCCGTTGGCCATGGAGAGAAAACGGAAAAATCTCCATGTTCTTCGGCGCCATCGCGTCCGTTTGGCACAATCCGCGACCTCAGGAAGCTAACGCCTCGTTCAAGGCAATGTTCCTGCCGAAACGAAGAGCCGTTTGGCAACCCACGGGGAGATGCCCTCCCCTCCCCAGCTGCGACTGGCTGGCCGCCGCTGCGTCAACGGAAAACGGCCTCCCTTGAAGGGAGGCCGTTCTGCATCCGCCTGGGAGGTTTGAGTGCGCGGCTACTCGGCGGCCTGCAGGGCTGGCACGTCGACCTCGCCGGTCAATTCCCCGGCCATGGCGGCAGCGAATTTCGTCTGGTCGAGTTCGTTTTCCCAACGGGCGACGACGACGGTGGCGACCGCATTGCCAACGAGGTTGGTCAGCGCGCGGCATTCCGACATGAAGCGGTCGATACCCAGGATCAGCGCCATGCCGGCGATCGGAACCGAGGGGATCACGGAGAGCGTTGCGGCAAGCGTGATGAACCCAGCGCCCGTGATGCCGGCAGCGCCCTTCGAACTCAGCATCGCCACCAAAAGCAGAAGGATCTGGTCGCCAAGCGTCAACGGCGTATCGGTCGCCTGCGCAATGAAGAGAGCCGCGAGCGTCATATAGATGTTGGTGCCGTCGAGGTTGAAGGAGTAGCCGGTCGGAATGACGAGGCCGACGACCGAGCGCTTGCACCCTGCCCGCTCCATCTTGTTCATCAGGCCTGGCAAGGCGGCTTCAGAGGACGACGTGCCGAGCACCAGCAGTAGTTCTTCCTTGATATAGCGGATGAGCGCCAGGATCGAAAAACCGTTATAGCGAGCGACGGCGCCGAGCACGACCAGTACGAAGAGAAGCGAGGTGAGGTAGAACGTGCCGATCAGGAAGGCGAGGTTGGCGATGGTGCCGATGCCGTATTTGCCGATGGTGAAGGCCATGGCACCGAAGGCACCGATCGGCGCGAACTTCATCAGGATCGAAACCATGCGGAAGATCGGAGCCGTCAGGACCTGAAGGAAGTCCATCACCGGCTTGCCGCGTTCTCCGACTGCGCCGAGCGCGATACCGAAGATCACCGAAAAGAACAGAACCTGAAGAATATCACCCTTGGCGAAAGCGCCGACGATGGTATCGGGAATGATATTCATCAGGAAGCCGACCACGGTGGCGTCATGGGCCTGGGCGGCATAGGTGTTGACGGTCTTGGTGTCGAGGGTCGCCGGATTGATGTGCATTCCGGCGCCCGGCTGCAGCACGTTCGAAACGACGAGGCCGACGATCAGCGCCAGCGTCGAGAAGATGAGGAAGTAGAGCAGCGCCTTGCCGACGACGCGGCCGAATTTCTTGAGATCCGACATTCCGGCAATGCCGGTTGCGACCGTCAGGAAGATAACCGGCGCAATGACCATGCGCACGAGCTTGATGAAGGCATCTCCGAGCGGCTGCATCGCGGCGCCCACGGATGGATAAAAATGTCCAAGTAGGATGCCGGCGGCGATGGCTACGAGAACCTGCGCGTAGAGATGCCGGTATATGGGAAGTTTGCCCTGCTTTTCGGCAGTGGCGGCGATAGGTGCGATCATGATGTCCTCCGTTTTGCCCAACCGATTCCTCGGCCCTCCGGGCAACGTTCAATTCCCAACAGCTTGCGGCTGTTTGGGAGGAGCTTTGCAACAGGCGTGCCAGATCG
>JAGWJK010000797.1 GCA_028865845.1 Rhizobiaceae bacterium | reverse complement strand
AAGGGCAGGTTGGCGATCATCGCAGGCAGCGGCTTTTTGCCGGCCTATGTCGCCGACGCGGCCCGTCAGGCGGGAGAAAATCCCGTCATCATCGCTTTGACCGACGAGGCCGACCGCGACTGGTCGGCTTTCGATCACGCCAATCTCGGCGTCGGCAATTTTGCAGGTCTTGAAGCGATGTTCCGGCGCTACGGCGTCGATCGCGTCGTCATGTCCGGCGGCGTTGCAAGACGGCCGGTCTGGCGCGATATCCGCCCAACCTGGCGGGTCATCAAGGAATTGCCGACCACGATCCGAACTCTGCTTTCCGGCGGTGACAACAGTGTTCTTCAGATGGTCATCCGGTTGATCGAGGCAGGCGGCGTCCGCGTCGTCGGTGCGCATGAGATCGCGCCTGATCTTCTCGCGACCACCGGACCGCTCGGCCGTTTCTCTCCGTCGGAAGACGATCTCCGCGATATCGCGCAAGGCGCCAAGGCGGCTGATGCTTTGGGGTTGCTCGATGTAGGGCAGGGCGCCGTCAGCGTTGGTGGGCGTGTCGTCGCGTTGGAAGGTGCCGAGGGCACGGACAAGATGATCGAACGCGTCGCCGAACTGCGGGCTGAGAGACGCATTTCTCAACGACGCCGCGGCGTGCTGGTCAAGCTTTGCAAGCCGCAACAGGATGTGCGTGCAGACTTACCTTCCATCGGCGTATCGACCGTGCTGAATGCCAAGAAAGCCGGCCTCGCCGGTGTCGCGGTCGAGGCGGGCAGGGCGCTCATCCTGGATCGTGACGCGGTGATCGTCGCGGCGGACGAGGCGGGCATTTTCGTGTGCGGCATTGATCGCGGCCTCGGCGCGGAGGGCTACATGTGAGCGGCACGGCGTTGAAGCTCGCAGTCGTCGCCGGAGAAGTCTCGGGCGATCTCCTGGGCGGCGATCTCGTCGCAGCCTTGAAGCTGCGCCATGACGGCCCCGTCGAACTCGTCGGCGTTGGCGGCGATGCGCTGGAGGCGCAAGGGCTAAAGTCGCTCTTTGATTATTCCGAACTTTCGATCATGGGCTTTGCGCAGGTCATCAAACGGCTGCCAAAGCTTCTCGCCCGCATTCGCGAGACCGCCGATGCCATTATCGCCGCGAAACCCGACGCGCTGCTGATCATCGATAGCCCCGACTTTACTCACCGCGTTGCCAAACGCGTAAGGTTGGCATTACCGAACTTGCCGGTCATCAATTATGTTTGTCCGAGTGTCTGGGCGTGGAAAGAGTATCGCGCCCAGAAGATGCTCGCCTATGTCGACCATGTTCTGGCTCTTCTGCCTTTCGAGCCCGCGGCCATGCAAAGGCTTGGCGGACCGACGACGACCTATGTCGGCCATCGACTGACCAGCGATCCGAATATACTCGAGACCCGCCGGCGACGGTCGCTCCGCGAGGTGAGTTCGCCCGACAGCCTGAAGACCATAATGCTGCTGCCCGGCTCCCGTTCCGCCGAAATCCGCCAGCTTCTGCCGGTCTTCCAACAAGCGGTTGAAGAATTTAGTCGGCGAAACAAAAATGTGCGCTATCTGTTGCCGACCGTGCCGCGCCAGGAAAAGCTGGTCCGCGGGCTCGTAGCGGGCTGGACCATCCAGCCGGAAATTTTCGTCGGCCAGGAAGACAAATGGAAGGCCTTTGCTGAAGCGGATGCCGCGATGGCAGCCTCTGGCACGGTAATCCTCGAATTGGCGCTCGCCGGCGTCCCCGTTGTCTCAACCTACAAGACCGAACTGCTTGCAACCTTCGTGTTGTCGCGGATCAAGACCTGGACGGCGGCACTGCCGAACCTGATCGCCGACTATGCCGTCGTACCCGAGCTGATCAACACGACGTTGCGTTGGGGGTGGGTTGCGCGCGCAATGGAGCGTCTGTCGAACGACACGCTGGAGCGGACAACGATGCTTGCCGGCTATGACCTCGTCTGGCAGCGCATGCAGACCGAGACGCCGCCTGGAGACCATGCAGCCGCCATTCTTCTCGATGTGCTTGCCCGGAAAAAATGATTGCGAAGGGCATTTTCGCCCGTTTGACAATCACCGCAACGCTGCATAGACATATCCGCATGAGCATCACGCGCGCCTATTTTCGTCTTCGCACCAGCCTTGTTTCCAGGGCTGCTGTTTCGCGCGCGTTCGAAGGACGAGGTCTCCGCGTCCAGTCGTGACGTTCGGGCGCGGTGATGCGTCCGGCGCTCTGCTGGACGTAAAGCCCCGCCAAAAACGTTAGGGTCGCCAAGGAGACAGGCACCGTGCTTAATCTTTATAACGTGAATTCGCTCGTCCATTGGGAAGAGCGCGACATCCATCTGCGTGATCACATGATCCGCTTCTTTTCCGAGGAAGTTCGCGCTTTCCTCAAATCCATCAATCCAGCCTGGGATTTTCGCAGGATCGAGGCGCCGACGCTGATGCCGAGGACGCTTGTTTCGGATGCCTATTCGAACGGCGATATCTGGGTGCAGGAAAAGCTGTCGCTTACCGATGCCGAACTCGTGCTCAGGCCGGAGACGACGCCTTCGACCTACGTCTATATGCAGCACCTTCTCGGAAATCATTCCAGAACGCGCTTGCCGCTCTGCGTATGGCAGGCGGGCAAGTCCTTTCGACGGGAGCAGGAGCAGCCTTTGAAGCATGTGCGGCTGAAGGAGTTCTGGCAGTTGGAATTCCAGTGCGCGTTCACGGCCGATACGGGCAACGACTATCACGCTGCCTGCCTGGAGCCCGTGCGCCGGATGATCGCTTCGCTGATCCATCTGCCGACGAGGGTTGTCCCGTCCGACCGGCTTCCAGCCTATTCGCAGGTGACGATGGATATCGAAGTGGATAATGGCGACAAGTGGATGGAGGTCTGCTCGATCTCCAGGAGAACCGATTTTCCGCAGCGTTATCGTTCGCAGACTAGGAAAGGCTCTGCTGTCGAGCAGGACATTCTGATGCTCGAAATCGCCATCGGGCTCGATCGCTGCATCTACAACTGGAACATCGCGGCCAGCAGGTAAGGTTTCGGGCTGCTCCAAAAACAAACCGCCCGCAAAATACATTGCGGGCGGCCTTCATCGTTCGATCAGGATTTCCGCGTCTTAGCGCTTGGAAACCGGGATATATTCACGCTGCGGGTCGCCGGTGTAGAGCTGGCGCGGACGACCGATGCGCTGCTGCGGATCTTCGATCATCTCGTTCCACTGGGCGA
>JAGWJK010000796.1 GCA_028865845.1 Rhizobiaceae bacterium | reverse complement strand
GGTGGATACGAGATACGTCGGGCAAACCGGTCGGACGCGCGACCTCTCGCCGCTTTTGCTGCGGAACAGTTCCGCATCACCTATCAGGACGATACGCCCGCCACTGACCTGGAAGAGCATATCCGGCAAAACTTCGGCACCGAGCAACAGCAAGCGGAAATCGGCGATCCGGCATCGGCGGTTTTCATCGCGATATCAGACGATCGGGTCGTCGGATATGCGCATGTCGTGGCCGGCGAGCCTGATGCAAAGTCAGCCTTTCTGAACCGAATCTATATTCACCCGGATTTCAAGGGGCACGGTCTTGCCCGCGCTCTGCTTGCGGAGGTGACACGGGAATCGCGTGCGCGCGGTGCCATGCGTTTGGAGCTGACCGTTTTCGAGCGCAACGCGCGCGCCATTGCCTTCTATACGAAATCGGGGTTCACGACGATTGGCACGGCTACGTTCCAGGTCGGAGACGAGCAGCAGTCGGACCACGTCATGGAGATAAGGCTTGATGGAATATGAGCAAGGAAAGGTGAGGTAATCCTCACCGGAGTCGCCTCCGCCCCTTGCCGCCGATCCGATCGGCTTCATATTCCCGAGGAAGGCGGTGGCATTCGTAAATCACTATACGACCAGATATTCCACTTCTGTATTTGTGGCAATCGATGAATGTTTTCATTTAGAAATACCTTGTAAGCACCTCGTCCTGTTAAAAAAATGTAATGCAATTTTCAGTTTTGTTTCATGCTCGATAGTCTAGATTGGCGACCAAGAATTACAAATTGAGGAAACAACCATGAAAAGACTTTTGTCCGTTGTCTTGATGGCATCGGTTCTGACGGCGCCGTTGGCATTGACATCGGAAGCGAATGCCGCGCCGCCGCCACCGCCGCACAAGCCGGAGACAGTCGTCAAGAAGAAGGTGGTTGTTCGCAAGAGCGGCTGGGTCACCGGTCGTCGCCTATCTGCGTCCGATCGCCATCGCGCCCGCACAGTCGACTATCGCCGCTACCACCTGTCCGCTCCGCCGCACGGTTATCATTGGGTTCGCATGGGCGATAATTTCCTGTTGGTCGGCATTACCAGTGGTTTGATTTCCAAGGTGCGCGAAGCTCACTGATGTTTGCTGTTGCCGCGTGTGAAAGGCGGTCGGTGCGGCCGCCCTTTTCATATGTGGCGTTTACGAGAATGCGAAAAGGCCCAACGCGTTTCGCAACTCGTCCACCGTCGCCTGGGTTCGGTTTCTCGCCGCGAAGGTTCCTTGCCGAAGTACTTCCAATACATGGCCGGGCTCTGCTGCATATTCCGCACGTCTCTCCCTGATTGGCGCCATCATCGCCTGGAGGACATCTTCCAGCTGGCGTTTGACGATCATGTCGCCGAGACCGCCATGGCGATAGCGAGCCTTCAGATCTTCGATCGTCTCCCGGTCATCGGCGAAAGCGTCGAGATAGGTGAAGACGACGTTGCCTTCGATCTTACCGGGATCGGCAGCTCGCAGATGCGTGGGATCGGTATACATGCGCCGAACGGCATTACGGATGTCGTCCGCCGAGGCCGAAAGCGGGATCGCGTTGCCCTGAGACTCGCTCATCTTGGCTTTGCCGTCGATACCCGGCAGTCGGCCGACCTTCGGCACCATGGCCTCAGCCTCGCGCAGAAGGTCGCGGCCGATCTGCCGGTTCAGCCGACGAACGATCTCGTTCGTCTGCTCGATCATCGGCGCCTGATCCTCGCCGACGGGAACGAGCGTTGCCCTGAAGGCGGTGATATCGGCCGCCTGCGCGATCGGGTAACAAAGAAACCCAGCCGGCACATCGCGATCGAAGCCGCGAAGCTGGATCTCCGTCTTGACCGTTGGATTTCGCTCCAGCCGCGCCACGCTGACGAAATTCATGTAGAGCAGGGTCAACTCCGCAAGCGCCGGCAGCGCCGACTGCACACAGATCGTGGTCTCGGCTGGGTTTATGCCGACGGCCAGATAGTCGAAGGCCACTTCCAGAACGTTGCGGCGCACCTTATCCGGATCATTCGCATTGTCGGTCATCGCCTGCGTGTCGGCGAGAAGCAGAAATTGTCGGTGCGTGCGTTGAAGAGCGACGCGGTTTTTCAGCGAGCCGGCGTAATGGCCGAGATGAAGAGGGCCGGTGGTTCTGTCGCCGGTCAGGATGACAGGCCGATTGTCGATAAAAGGGCTCATAGCTTGCTCCATGGTGGGAGCCGCCGCGACCGGGAGAATGTTCGGAATTGACCATGCAGCCGGATCACGGCGGCAAAGGTCGATTTTTGGATAAAATGACGACTGCCGCTCCTAGAGGGAGCGCCACCACATCAGCAGGTTGCTTTTGGCGAGGTCGGTCATGACGCTGTGATGCCACGAAATAGGCTGCCTTGGCAACCGTCAGTATTTGGGGTGTCTGCAAATGCAAGATGCCACGGCTCGCTTTCAAGCCGTGGCATCTAATCTTCTGGCCTTATGCCCATCGGGTCCGCCGGATACGCGGCCGATGCCCGATATCAGCTCAAACGACCCGCCGCGTGTGCCAGCATGGTGTAGACCTTGCCGGTGTCGGAGGTCAGGTAGGACTGGGTAACGGTGCGATCACGATCGGTGCGGGCGACATCGGCGAGCAGCTTCTCGAAGTCGGCGATATAGCGATCGACTGCGGTGCGGAATTCTGGTTCGCGGTCGTACTTGCGCTTGATTTCGTCGAAGGTCTGCTGACCCTTCAGCGTATAGAGGCGACGGGTGAAGACGTCGCGCTCGCCGCGCTGATAACGCCGCCACAGGTCGACCGATGCATCGTGATCGATGGCGCGGGCGATATCGACGGAGAGCGAATTCAGCGATTCGACGACGTGGCGCGGATTGCGTGTGACCGGGGTTGCTTCCGTCTGCTGACGCGGTGCGGACTGGCGTGCCGGCGGAAGGTCGGCAAGCTCGTCACGCGAGGCGCCGCGCAGCAGATCGCTGATCCAGCCGCCACCGCCGGCAGGGGTTTCCTGTCGGGGCGCTGTCTCCTGGCGAACGGGAGCCGGAACCGGTGCAAACGGCTCGGCCTGGCGTGCCTGCTGCGGAGCAGCCGGACGATCGGTCGAGATTGTCCCGCGCAGGCCAAGTGCTTCGATCGGTGGCTGCTGTTGCGGAGCAGGCTGCTGTTGCGGCTGTGATGCCGCCTGCTGAACGACCGGCTGCGGCGCAGGTGCCTGCGGTTGCGGGCGTGGAGCTG
>JAGWJK010000795.1 GCA_028865845.1 Rhizobiaceae bacterium | reverse complement strand
GCCAAAGGAACAATAACGCTTGAAACGCGATGGTGTTTCCGGCCTCGGCGAAGCTTTGTTGAATTTCGACCAACGCGCCGCGAAAGCGGTCGGACCCAAGACGGAGAGCAAGCATGTCCAGCAGACACAATGACGGAAGCGCCGGCGATGCCAATTACGGTATCATCGGCGTCGACTACGCGAAATACCGACAGCCCGATCCGCATATTGCCGAATTCATCCGCTCGGCACTCGGCGCTGCCGGCACGGTGCTGAACGTCGGCGCCGGCGCCGGTTCCTACGAGCCGGTCGACCGAACGGTGACGGCGGTCGAACCTTCGGCATCCATGCGGGCGCAGCGTCCGGCACATTTACCCGTCGCGATCGATGCCACGGCAGAGAAGCTGCCGTTTGCGGACGATACGTTCGATGCCAGCATGGCGACATTCACCGTGCATCAATGGTCGGATCTGAAGGCCGGGCTTGCTGAAATGCGCCGCGTCACCCGCGGGCCGGTGGTGATCCTCAGCTGCGATCCGGACGAGCTGGAACGCAGCTGGCTGCATGCTTACGCGCCGGAGATGATCGCGGTGGAAGCAAGCCGGTATCCGGCGCTGACGACGATCCGCGAAGCGCTCGGCGGCGAAACCGAAGTCGTGGCAGTGCCGATCCCGCTCCATTGCACAGATGGTTTCGGCGAAGGCTATTATGGCCGTCCCGAACGGATACTCGATCCGGGCGCGCGCCTGGCGAATTCGGCGTGGAGCTTCGTCGATCTGGCCGTCGGGCAGAGGTTTGTCGCCGAGCTCGGCCGCGACCTCGAAAACGGAACATGGGACGCACGTTATGGCCGTCTGCGGTCGCAACCCTTTTTCGAAGGGTCGTTGCGGCTGATCGTCAGCCGGCCCTGAGGAGCGAACGATGAAGGACGAGCTCCGCAGTCTTGCATCGCTTGCGGGGCCGTTTCCGCCGTTCGATCCGGATGCGGCCGCCGGCGAGCCTCGGGAACTGTTCGCCACATGGCTGCGCGACGCGATCGATGCCGGCATCCGCGAGCCGCATGCCATGACGCTGTCGACCGTGGACGAAACCGGCCTTCCAGATGCCCGCATCCTAATCCTGAAGAACCTCGATGACAGAGGCTGGCATTTCGCGACCACCAATGCCGGACCGAAGGGGCGGCAGATCGCGGTGAACCCCTATGTCGCACTGACCTTCTACTGGCCGTCTCTCGGCCGGCAGGTTCGCATCCGGGGCGTCGCGCTCGATAGCGGCACGACGGAGCGCGATGCCGATTTTCGGGCGCGATCCGCCGGCGCGCGTGCCGTGGCCCTGCTCAGCCGTCAGAGCGATCCTCTCTTGTCGGAAAGCGAGCTCGATGACGGGCTTCGGCGACAACGCCAGCGTCTCGCCGCCGATCCCGACCTCGTGGCACCGAATTGGGCGGTATTCGTCGTCATGCCGCATGAGGTGGAATTCTGGCAGGGCGATACGGAGCGGCGACATATGCGGCTGCGTTATCGCCGCGATCGGACGGGGTGGATAAAGGAACGGCTCTGGCCGTGACTTCGGCTTGCCGCCAAAAGCCGCTTTGCGTGGACGGCACGGACTGCTTATAAGGGTCACCATAGTCGGCGGTGTCAGCGGAATTTGCCAGATGTATTCTTGTTTCTCGAGCCTTGGTTGTCCGGAACTCTCGCTCGACCAAATCGCGGAATTGGCCGAGCGCAATCGCATGGCGGCCATCGAATTGCGTGCGGTCAACGGTGGCGTCGATCTCGTCGGCGAGTTGGAGAAGCGTTTCGGAGATCCTTCGGAGGCTGCTTCGTGGATTAAAGGCAAGCCGTTCAAGGTCGCGATGCTCGGCACGTCGTTCCGGCTGATGCGGGATACGGCCGGCAAGGATCATCTCCTCGCTTTCCTCGACTGGGCTGCGGCCTTGGGCGCATCTTACCTTCGCGTGTTCGACGGCGGCACGGATGGCAGCGAAGCCGAGATCGAGGAAGCACGTGCGACGCTCGACTGGTGGTATGGCGCGCGCGCGCGCCGAGGTACAGCGGTCGATCTAGCCGTCGAGACCCATGACAGCCTCGTCACGAAGGAACCGCTCGCCCGCTTCATCGCGGCAACGGATTGCCCGGTGCTTTGGGATGCGCATCACACATGGCGCAAGGGCGGCATGTCGCCGGAGGAGACACTGGCGGTGCTCGGCGACCGGATCGTGCATGTCCATTTCAAGGACAGCGTAACGACGCCGGCAGGCTTCGCCTATTGCCTGCCAGGAGACGGTGAATTCCCCATTCAATCCCTGCTGGCGGGCTTACAGGCGAAATCCTATCGCGGTGCGTTGTCGCTGGAATGGGAAAAGCTCTGGCACAAGCAGCTTCCCGAGCTCCAGCTGGCATTGGATGCCGCATTTAGCCGGTCCTGGTGGCCGTCCGTCGCCTGATATCGGCCAGACTAGCGAAGCTCGTGGCGATCGGCCCATCGGGAGATGGCGGCGGCGATGGCCGACGGCTGATCTTCGGGAGCCACGTGGCGGGCTGGCCCGCAATTCTCGACCTCAAGATTGGCGATATGCGTCCGACACCAGTCCGTCATCGCCGCGCCGATCAATAGTGTTTCCGATGGCCCGTCGAACGTGAGCAGCAGTTTCGGGATATCGGTGCTCGCGGCCAGCCAGTCGTCATAGGCTTCGATCCGGGTGACGACGTCGGCGGGCTCTCCCTCGATCGGCATGGCGCGCGGCCATTCAAGAAGCGGACGCCGGCTTTCCGGCGTGGGATAGGGCGCGCGGTAAATGGCATGATCCTCGTCGCTCAACCCGCTCAGGATCGTTGCCGGCAATGCCTGCTCGATAAAGAAATTCTCGTCGAGGACCTTGGCCTGGCCGCTCCCGGGCGAGCGCAGCGCTTCGTAACGCGGCCGAGCATTTGGCAGATCGTCCCAGGTCATGGGGCGGATGATCGTTTCCATGAAGGCTATGCCTTTTACCCGCTCCGGATGACGGGCTCCCCAGTCGAAGGCGAGCGCGCCGCCCCAGTCATGGCCGATCAGCACGACGTCATCAAGCGCCAGTGCGTCGAACCAGGCGTCGAGATAGTGGGCATGATCGGCAAACCGGTAGGCAATATCGGGTTTGCCGGACCGCCCCATGCCGACTAGATCGGGCGCAAGACGGCGCGCAGGCTCGCCTATCCCGGGAGTTATATTGCGCCAGAGATAAGACGAAGTCGGATTG
>JAGWJK010000794.1 GCA_028865845.1 Rhizobiaceae bacterium | reverse complement strand
GCAGCACTGAAGGTGGAGGCCGGGCATGCAGCCATCCGGCAGTTCATCGACAATCCCGGCGACTGTCGCTTCCTGCAGTCGATCAAGACCTTTGCGGCCAGCGCCCTCTTCCAGGGCACGCTGATCTACGCCAAGCGCCACAGCTTCGAAGACCTGATGGAGATTTTCGTACGGCGGCTGCGCAGCTATGCCGGCGAAGGCTGGCCGGCGGATGTGGGGCGTATCATCACCGGACGGCCGGTGCATTTTGCCGGTGCCAATCCGGATGCAGCCCTTGCCACCGCCCGATACAACGAGGCGCTGTCGCGCTTCGGCTTTCCGGAAATCCACTATGTCTACGAGCCGGTGGCGGCAGCCTTCTACTTCGCGCAGCACCTCAAGACGGATGCGACCGTACTCGTCGCCGACTTCGGCGGCGGCACCACCGACTATTCGCTGATCCGCTTCGAGAGCCACGGCGGCAAGCTGACCGCGACCCCGATCGGCCATTCCGGCGTCGGCATCGCCGGCGACCATTTCGACTTCCGGATGATCGACAACATCGTGTCGCCGGCCATCGGCAAGGGCAGCTTCTTCAAGAGCTTCGACAAGGTGCTGGAGGTGCCGACCTCCTACTACGCCAATTTCGGCCGCTGGAACCAGCTCTCCATCTTCAAGACCTCACGCGAATATGCCGACCTCAAGACGCTGGTGCGCTCCAGCCTCGAGCCGGAGAAGCTGGAGATCTTCATCGACCTCGTCGAGCATGATGAAGGCTATCCGCTCTATCAGGCGGTCTCTGCCACCAAGATGGCGCTTTCGGCGCAGGAAGAGGCCGAATTCAACTTTCCGCCGCTCGGCAAGGCCGGCCGCAAGATGGTGCGCCGTGCCGATTTCGAAAGCTGGATCGCAGACGACCTGGCCCGCATCGAAGGCGCGCTCGACGACGTCCTGACGACGACCAACACGGCGCCTGGTGCCATCGACAAGGTATTCCTCACCGGCGGCACCTCTTTCGTGCCGGCCGTGCGCCGGATTTTCACCGAACGCTTCGGTCAGGAGCGCATCGAGACCGGTGGCGAGCTGCTGTCGATTGCCCACGGCCTCGCGCTCATCGGCGAGCGCGACGATATCAGCCAGTGGACGGCCTGAGGGTGAAGAGAGCCCTGCCCTTTCGTTCTCTCTCCGCTTTGGCTAGACTTCGGTCATGATATCCGCCAACGACCTCACTCCGGCCGAACTTGCCGCGCTTCTGCATTTTCATGCAGATGCCGGCGTGGAATGGCTGCTGGAGGAGGAAGCGGTCGATAGGTTCGCCGAGTTCGAGGCGATGAAGGCGGCGCGGCAGGGCGCGCGTGCGGCCGTCCAGCCGCGATCCGAGACCGGGTCGCAACCCACAAAGCCTGCCGGCCTAGCGGAGCGCCGCACCGAGGCGCAGCCTGTCGTTCAGCCCGTATCGCCGCGGGCTGCACCGGCAATTCCCGACGAACAAGCCATCGAGCAGGCGCGTTTTGCGGCCGAAAGCGCGCGCTCGCTCGCGGAACTCAAGACGGCGCTCGAGGCGTTCAACGGGTGCAATCTGAAAAACAGCGCCCGCTCAACCATCTTTGCCAGCGGCACGCCGGATGGCGGCGTGATGGTGATCGGCCCGATGCCGAGCGCCGATGACGACCGCGAAGGCATCGCTTTTGCCGGCCGCGCCGGACAATTGCTGGACAAGATGCTGGCGGCCATCGGCCTGCAGCGGGACGGCATTCTGCTCACCAACGTCATCCCATGGCGGCCGCCGGGCAACCGGGCACCATCCGGGCCGGAAATCGAGATCTGCCGTCCTTTCATAGAGCGGCAGATATCACTTGCCGAGCCCAAGGCGCTGTTGCTGCTCGGCAACTTCACCGCCCGTCATTTTTTCGCGAGCAACGAAACCATCCATGGTCTGCGTGGTCAATGGCGAGACGTTACGATCGCCGGACGGGCGATACCGGCCATTGCCAGCCTTCACCCTCAGGAATTGCTCACGGCGCCGATCAACAAGCGGCTGGCCTGGAATGACCTGTTGACCTTCAAATCCCAGATGGAATCTGCGATTTCCGGCTAATTTATCGGCAATATTAAGAGATTGTGAAATTAGCCATGCGTATTTCGCATGGTAGCATTCCATATGCGTGCATTGCGGAATCAATGTTGCACTGCAATATATGAGCATGTCTTGGGAGGAATTTTGAAAGGAACCAAGGCAATGACTGCACGTTTTCGCCCTATACATTGCGGGTTTGATACCCTGCGCCGCGCCATCGAACCTGGACGCGCCACCAATGGCCACCGCAGCGTCGGCATCGCTGCCAATGAGCAGATGACGGCTCGTGGCACCGGCATATCGTCCCGCGTCGCCCGTCCGACGGCGATTTTTGCGGATTTTCGCGAGCATTGATTGTGGATTGAGCGGCCTACGGGCCGCTGCCTATCGGTTTCAATCAGCAATCCGTCGATGAATATCGAGCCGCCGGTTTTTCTTCTGGAGTCTATACCTTGTCACTGAGTTTTCGCAGGCTTTTCGTTTTTGCCGACTCCATCGGCCATATCGGCTCGGCGGTACGAGCGGCCGAAGAGTTCGAGCGCTGCCTTAGCCTGCGCAGGATCGGCGAGAGCCATCCGGCACCGGCTGTTTGCGGCATACCGCTGTAAGTTTCGAAAGGGTGGGATCGACGATCCCACCCTTTTTCGTTTCAAGGTTTCAGAAGGAATTTTCATCACGCGCGACGCCGGGCATTGCCCGGCGTTTTTTTCCGCGATGAAGCAGGCGTCAGGCGGAAGGCTTTGCCGGTCCGGCGCTTGCGGCTTGCCGCGCCCAGGCGAAAGCTTCGTCGACGGCAGAGAATTTCACGGCCTGCCAGGCGCTGTACTCGTCGAGAAAATCCCGCGACATCCACAGCCAAGTTTTCCTCGGACTGTCGTACCAGCCAAGGCTGCCCTGATCGGCCGCCTTGCGCAGCAGCCGTTGCAGATGAGTGCGCGACATCATGAAATGCGCCGCCATCACCCGGGTGTCGATGCGGCCGAGATTGATGCGGCCATCCGCTTCGGAGCTTAGATCGAGACAGGAGATCAGATGATCGACCACGAGGCCGCCCGCTTCCGTCCAAAGCAAAAGCCCGACGCGCTCTGGCGGTTCTCGCCACGCAGTGGCTTCCAGACAGGCGCGCGCCATCCGCGGCTGTGCCAGGTCGACCAGCGCAGGGTTGGCGGCA
>JAGWJK010000793.1 GCA_028865845.1 Rhizobiaceae bacterium | reverse complement strand
AGCTCCGGCATCGGGTTGGCAACCGCCAAGGCGGCTGCCGAGGCGGGCGCCAGCGTCACCATTGCCTCGCGGTCGCAGGCAAAGCTCGACGAGGCGCTGAAGGAACTCGGTCCGGCCGCGCGGGCAGTGGCACTCGACACTGCCGACGAAGCTGCGATTGATCGCTTCTTCGCAGAGGAAGCTGGGTGGGACCACATCGTCATTTCGGCCGCGCAAACGGCGAGCGGACCCGTCCGCTCCCTGCCGCTGCCGGACGCCAAGCAGGCAATGGAAAGCAAGTTCTGGGGAGCCTACCGTGTTGCCCGCGCCGCTAAATTCAACGAGCGGGCGACATTGACCTTCATCACCGGCTTTCTATCCGTTCGTCCCTCCGCGACGTCGGTGCTGCAGGGCGCGATCAACGCCGCATTGGAGGCCCTGGCCCGTGGCCTTGCCCTGGAATTGGCGCCGGTGCGCGTCAACGCCGTGTCGCCAGGTCTGATCGATACGCCGCTATGGTCGAAGATGCCGGATGAGAACCGTCAGGCGATGTTTACCCGCGTTGCCGCAAACCTGCCGGCTCGCACCGTCGGCACGCCCGAGGATATCAGCAACGCCGTGCTGTTCCTGATGACCACCCCCTTTGCCACTGGCTCGACGGTTCGCGTCGACGGCGGCGGTGCGATTGTGTGAGGCGGCGATGCTGGATCATGTCACGTTAAGAACATCCGATCTGGAGGGCACGCGCGCTTTTCTGGAAACGGTGCTCGACCTGAAGCCGGGCTATCGGCCCGCCTTCGGATTTCCGGGGTATTGGCTCTATGAAGGGGACGATCCGATCGTCCATCTCATTCCGGGCACGGGCGGTTCCGTCGATCGTCGCGGCGAGACCATCGATCATGTAGGCTTCCGCCTTGCCGACTACGACGGCAAGCGCGGCAAGCTGGACCGGCTCGGCATCGCCTATTCGACGATGGACCTGCCTGAACTCGGCGAGAGACGGCTCTTCGTGCACACCCCGACCGGCATTCTGCTCGAGCTGGTGTTCCGCGAAGGTAAGGGCGCGGTGGCGGTTTAACGACATTTTCCGTCCTCGTGCGACAGCATTTGTTTGCTTCTTGCGCCGGCTGTCGGTAGTCGGAGGGAACGAGACGGCGAGTCGACAGCGGCTCGCCTTGACCGATCCCCGTTAAACCGAGAGGGACCAAGCCTTGTCCATCGCATTCGATAAAAGCTATTCCGGATTTCTGTTCGACATGGACGGGACGATCATCAACTCGATCGCCGCAGCCGAGCGGGTCTGGGGAGATTGGGCGCGCGGCAAGGGATTGGACGTCGAGAAATTCATGCCGACGATGCATGGCGCACGCGGCGTCGACACCATCGGCAAGCTCGGCCTGCCGGGTGTGGATCCGGTCGCTGAATCCGCCCTGATCACGGAAGCGGAGATCGTCGATCTCGAAGGCGTCATCCCCATTCCTGGAGCGCCGGACTTTTTGGCGTCGCTGCCGCCGGATCGCTGGGCGGTCGTGACCTCTTCGCCGCTCCGTCTCGCCAGGGCGCGCCTTGCCGCCGCCGGCATCCCGTTTCCGCGCTTCATCGTCACGGCCGAAGACGTCAAGATCGGCAAGCCGGATCCGCAGGGCTATATCCTTGGCGCCGAGCGTCTTGGTCTGCGCCCCTCAGATTGCCTCGTCTTCGAAGATGTCCCAGCCGGCATTCAGGCAGGGGAGGCGGCTGGTGCCGATGTGATGGTGATCACCGCCACCCATTCGCATCCGGTCGACACCACGCATTCCACCCTGCACAATTACGAGAAAGTGCGCGTGCACCTTACCGGCAACGGTAGGATGTCGGTCACTCGTCAAGCCGATTGACGGCTGTTCGTCCGCATACAATCGCGGCATGTCGCTTTCGTGGATTGCAATGGCCGCGCGGCTCATTATCTTTTGCGGCACCGTCAAAAAACCACGAAAGCCCGATGACCCCGAAAGAACTGAAAGCCCAATATCGCAATGAGCGCCTCGCGGCCCGCGACGCCATTCCGCCGGATCAGCGGATGGAAAAAGGGCTGGCAATGCTTGCCCATGGCGGCGACGCCATCGATGTCGGACCGAGTGTCATTGTTTCCGGTTTTCTACCGATCCGTTCCGAGGCGGATATTCGCCCGCTGATGGAACGGTTGCGCGAACAGGGTGCACGGCTCTGCGTGCCGGTCATTCTCGACAGGCAGACCATCGTTTTCCGCGAGCTCTTGGCCGGTGCGCCGCTGCTGCCGAGCGGCTTCGGCACGGCTGGACCGGGGCCTGAGGCCGCGGTGCTGGATCCCGATGTGATGCTGGTGCCGCTGTCGGCATTCGACAGAAATGGCCACCGTATCGGCTATGGTGCCGGCCACTACGACCGTGCCATCGCCCGTCTGCACCAAAAAGGCTTGAATCCGTACCTGATCGGCATTGCATTCGATTGCCAAGAAGTGCCATCAGTACCGGCTGAGCCGCATGATGTCCGTCTGGACGCGATTTTGACCGAGAGCGGGCTCAATTTCGTTTCAGTGGAGAGTGCGTAAGAATGCGGCTGCTTTTTCTAGGTGACATGGTTGGGAAGACCGGACGTGTAGCGGTGTGGGATCGTCTCCCGGGCCTCATTTCCGATCTGAAGCTCGACTTCGTCATCGTCAACGGCGAGAACGCCGCCGGCGGCTTCGGCATCACCGAGGACATCTTCCTGGAAACGATCAACGCCGGCGCCGATGTCGTGACGACAGGCAATCACGTCTGGGACCAGAAGGAAGCGGTCGTGTTCTGCGAGCGCCACGATCAATTCCTGCGGCCCGCCAACTATCCGGTCGGCACGCCTGGCCGCGGTTCCGGCATCTATTATGCCCGCAACGGTGCCCGCGTGCTCGTCGCCAACATCATGGGCCGCGTCTTCATGCATCCAGAGCTTGACGATCCCTTCAAATCGGCCGAGGCGATCCTTGCCGCCTGTCCGCTGAAGGAGCAGGCCGACGCCATCATCTTCGATTTCCATGCGGAAGCGACCAGTGAGAAGCAATGCTTCGGCCATTTCGTCGACGGCCGCGCCAGCTTCGTCGTCGGCACGCACACCCATGTGCCGACGGCGGACGCACAGATCCTGAATGGCGGCACGGCCTATATGTCCGATGCCGGAATGTGCGGCGACTATGACTCGTCGCTGGGCATGGACAAGGAAGAGCCGCTCAACCGCTTCATCTCCAAGATGCCGA
>JAGWJK010000792.1 GCA_028865845.1 Rhizobiaceae bacterium | reverse complement strand
ATTCCAGTGGCGGTAGACGCAGGGCATGACATTGCTATGACGCCCGCCGCGCGCCGCTTTTTAGAAACGATATCACCGTTTCCTCTTCGCTTTCGAGGTGATTTTCGGGGATAACGGCGGGTTCCGGCGTTTCGGCAAGAAAACTGCCGATCGTCTCCAATACCGGCGCAGCGCTGACGATACGCCGGTGACCAAAACCATTTGCCCAGAACAGACTGATATGATCGCCGGCCTTGGCATAAGCGCGGGCATGATCGGCGCTAACTTCCTTGTCGTCCTCGGCGTGAACCACGAGCACCGGTTTTGCCAGATCGCGGACCCCTCGCCCGGCATCGTATTCCTTTAGCGCCCGACCGGTGACGCGTGCGACCTGTGCCTCGAGCGCCGATTGGGAAGCGCGGTCGAGGCCGACCATCCTGCCGAATCCCTTGAACAGCCAGCCCATCGAACTCGGTGCACCGATCAGCACCAGCCGATCCGCAGAAACCGGTTCGATGCCTGGAAGAAGCCCGGTAGCGGCAATTGCGATCGACGCGCCGCCGAAGGAATGACCGATCAACGCATCGAAATCGCCGAACCTTTCCGCTGCGGCCGCAATCGCCGCAACGGCCAGCCGCACATTGAGACTGCGCCCCAGCGAGCGGCCGTGGCCCGGCAGATCGAGCGAAACCACCTCGGCACCCCTGCCGGCGAGAAACACCACCAGTTCCGACATATATTCGCTGCCCGAGCCCCAGCCATGCACCACGAGATAGCGCTGGCGACGCCCGAGGGCACCGCCATTGAAGCGATAGGCCATGCTGCGGCCGCCGGCAAAAGACAGCATGATTCGTTCGGCGGCATCGAGCCGCCCCCTGCCGTCGGCATGGGCGGCCTTGGCTTTGGCGCCCTGCGGACGTCGCGACGGCGTCAGGCAGAAAAGCCGGAAAGCGGCCCTGCCGGCAAGCTGCGGCGAAATCCTGCCGAGGACGGACAATCCCAGCCGGGTGACCTTGAGCGCAAATGGTGGCATAGTGGGAATCCAATAATGTTCAATGATGAACAATAAAGTACAGAGATGAACAAAAATCAATCCCTGCCCTGGGACCATCCGCGTTTTCGCAGCTGGATTGCCGTGGCCCGTGCCTGCCAGCTGATGCAGCAATCACTCGGACGCTCGCTCGGCCATCTCGACATCAAGCCGCCTCATCTCGACATTCTCGTCAATCTCTATCGCTTCGAAGGCATTTCCCAGCAGGAGCTTGCCCGCAAGCTGCTGGTCGGGCGCTCCAACATGAGCATGCTGCTGCCACAGATGGAGAAACGCGGCCTGATCGAACGGCGCGGCGACAAGCGCGACAAGCGTGTGCTGAGGCTGCATCTGACAGAGGAAGGCCGGCGGCTGACGGAAGAAGCCATGGCGATCCAGACCGACCTGATCGACCGCATGCTTTCCGACGCGCCGCTGGACGAGTGCCAGATCATGACGGACCACATGGAGCGCATCGTCAGCCTGCTCTTGCAGGAGGAACAAGAGCCGCTGGAACCCGCCGAAAGCGACTGAGGCGGCTTCGGCCGCCTGCCGTTAACGGGCTTTCCCCGCCATATCGCGGCTCAGCCCCTTTTCCTTCAGCTCAGCTTCATAGGTTGCGAAAAGCTCGGTACCTTTTTCGCCGAGTTCTCGCAGGTAAGCCCAGGTGAAGATGCCGGTATCGTGCATGTCGTCGAAGCCGATGCGGACCGCATAGTTGCCGGTCGGCGTCATCGACATGATCCCGACATCACGCTTGCCCGGCACGGTGATCTTCTGGCCCGGGCCATGCCCCTGCACCTCGGCGGAAGGCGACAGGACGCGCAGCATCTCCGCCGGCAGATCGAAGCTTGCGCCATCGTTGAACGTCACCACGAGGTGATGACGGTCCTTCGACACTCTCAATTCGGTTGGCCAGACGTCACTCATCGCTTTTCCCATACGTTTCGCTATCGTCGCAGACGTATGATGCCGACTGGCGATGCGCAAGCCTATTTCCCTTGACGCAACAATCGCCTATGCACACATTAGCATGGTATCGGAGATTATCGTGAACAGCATCGTCGGCACAATAGGCAACGCATTGCCGCTGATGGCGGAAGCGTCACCCATGGTCGACCCCTTCGGGCGGGCGGTCACGTATCTGCGTGTTTCGGTGACCGATCGCTGCGATTTCCGCTGCACCTACTGCATGGCGGAAAATATGAATTTCCTGCCGAAGAAGGACCTTTTGACGCTCGAAGAGCTCAACCGGCTCTGTTCCGCCTTCATCGCCAAGGGCGTGCGCAAAATTCGCCTGACCGGCGGCGAGCCTCTCGTGCGCAAGAACATCATGTATCTCGTGCGCGAACTGGGCAAGTGCGTCCAGAACGGCGATCTCGACGAACTGACGCTGACCACCAACGGCTCGCAGCTTTCCCGCCACGCCCAGGAGCTCTTCGACTGCGGTGTCCGCCGCATCAACGTTTCTCTCGATACGCTCGATCCCGACAAGTTCCGCGCCGTCACCCGCTGGGGCGATTTCGCCAAGGTGATGGAAGGCATCGATGCGGCGCAGAAAGCCGGTCTGAAGATCAAGCTCAATGCCGTGGCGCTCAAGGATTTCAACGAGGCTGAGATGCCTGAGCTGCTGCGTTTTGCGCATGGCCGCGGCATGGACCTCACCATCATCGAGACGATGCCGATGGGCGAAATCGACGAGGATCGCACCGATCAGTATCTGCCGCTGTCGAAGCTGCGCGCCGACCTGGAGAAGCAGTTCACCCTGTCGGACATTTCCTACCAGACCGGCGGACCGGCGCGCTATGCCCAGGTGGCTGAAACCGGCGGCCGGCTTGGCTTCATTACGCCGCTTACCCATAATTTCTGCGAGAGCTGCAACCGCGTCCGCCTCACCTGCACGGGCACGCTCTATATGTGCCTCGGACAGAACGACGCCGCCGACCTTCGTTCGGCCGTGCGCGCCACCGAAGACGATGCCCTGCTCTATGCAGCCATCGACGAGGCGATTACCCGCAAGCCGAAGGGCCATGATTTCATCATCGATCGCACGCACAATAAGCCCGCAGTCGCCCGGCACATGAGCGTTACGGGCGGCTGATCGGCCCCGACCGCAGTTGGCACGCCATCCTGAATCGCCTATTCAATCCCTCGCTCGCAATCGCAAGACATAACGAGGTCGGAATCATGCAGTTTCAGCTCATCCGCAACGCTACCCTGAAA
>JAGWJK010000791.1 GCA_028865845.1 Rhizobiaceae bacterium | reverse complement strand
CGGAGGGGAGGAAATCGTGCTCGTCCTACCTCGGGCGCTGCCGGCCGAAGCGACCGACATCATCCAGCGAATGCTGTCCGTTGTGCGCAACAGCCGGCCCCTGTCCGATTTGCCAAGCTTCTCTTACACGTTTTCCGCCGGCATGGCGGTCGCGAGGAAGGGTGACAGCCTGACGGATGTCTATCGACGCGGCGATCTGGCGCTTTACGGCGCCAAGCTTTCCGGCCGCGATCGACTGCAGATCGACATCGATATGCCTTCCGCCGAAGGCAACAGGCTCTGACGCGAACAATTTTGCAATTTTAGAGTATGCCGGTAACGAGGCGGTCGATGCGGCTGCCCTCGCGATACGTCGACTTGATGATGCACGCGGCGAGAAATCCCGTCAGTGCTCCGCCTAGAACGTCGCTGATATAGTGCGTGCCTATGTAGACGCGGGACAGGCTGATGATCACGGCGATCGCCAGAAACCACAATCCAACGCGCCACATCCCGTTGAAGAGAAACGCGGATGCGATTGCAAAGCTTGCCGTCGAATGATCTGATGGGAATGAGAAATCGGTCGAAGGGTCGATCAGCAGATGCGTCAGGCCGGTCTGATAGGGCCGCATGCGCTGAATGAAGAGCAAAATGAGCTGATTGAGAAAAAGGCCTAGGAGAAAAGATAGGCCCGTGGCGACAAGGGCGTGGCGGATATGCAGCCGATCGGGCTTGCGCCACCATTGCGCGGCGACGGCGAGCACCAGAAGCGGCACGCCGATTGCTGATGCCCAAAGCATGATGGCATCGATCGCGACACTCTTTCCCGCCAACGCGTTGATCGCCTGCGTGATGGCGGCATCGAGCTCATACATGACCACCCCCGACATATCCTCCTAAACGCATTTGACGTCAGGCCCTTTTGGCCGATCGACGACGGTGGCCGACATCACGGACAAAGACCGCCTTCCTGCGTTTTGGGCGGAGGAAGGCGGTTTGGAAGGATATGCAGCACCGAGGAAATATTGATAGCATCGCAATCTGAGCGGAAGCTGAAATACGGCAATGCTTACCGCTTAAAAATCGCCGACATCATGCCTGCCGGCGAACGGTCGTAAAAGTCGTCCAGTCTATGCGACAGGCGTCTCCGGTGGCGACATGGCGACGCCGTAGTAGGGATCGATCCAGACGAGCTGATCGACGACCGATTGGACACCCGGTATGTTCTCGGCGACGACCTTTGCCGCCAGCCGCTCACGCTCGTCAAAGATCGTGCCGGAAAGCTCGGCAATGCCATTGGCGACGTTGACGCGGATAAAGCCGTTCTTGCTCCAGATATGCTTTTTGAGTTCGGAGACGATCGCCGCCTCGATCTCGCTGTCAGCCGCTGAAACCGGCGCAGTCGGCAGGGTCTCGTAGACCGCGCGCAGAAGATCCGAGCGAGCGATAATTCCAACCAGCTTGCCGTTCTCGACCACCGGCAGGCGCTTGATGTTCTGTTTCTCCATCAGTTTGACGGCATCCGAAAGAGACGCCAGCGGCGAGATCGCAGTTACCGGCCAGGACATGACCTCTTCGACTTTCCTGCCATAGGCCCTCACATATTCATCGGCGATCTTGCCGGGACTGCCGAGCAGATCCATCAACCAGGAGCGCTTGCGTTCGGTATCCAGTTCACCGCGCCGCAGAAAGTCACTTTCCGTGACCATGCCGACCAGCGCGCCGTTGGCGTCGACGACGGGCACGCCGCTGATGTGGTGGTCGAGCATCAGTTTTGCCGCGTCGGCAACCAGCGCGGACGTACTGACGGTAATCGGCGACGAGGTCATGATGGTTTGGACGAGCATGATCTTCTCCTAAACGCGCCCAATTTTCGTCGGCCGAGCGACCAGGCGGGAAGACAGGCGTCGAAATGTTTGAACACTATTCTCCGGTGGGACGGGTGCCTCGAACATCGAGTCTCGTTGATGCAGGCAACTCCTCGAACCAGTGAGATCGACCGTAGCAGAGGGGAGCGCGCCACACTTTGATCGGCATCAAAAACGCCTTAGCGAAGCGGCTGGCGTCTGTGCGAGGCTCGTTTGAGGATGCGGCGAAAAAACAGCGCCTTGACGAATTCCATGGCCGCAGCAAACCCCACGGAAATGACAATCAATCCGCCGAGAACCGGCAGGGGAAGCGGCACGAAACCGAACGTACCGGCGAACGGGAGGTAGGGCAGCGCAACAGCGATCAGGCCCGTCGCTGCCGTCGACCAGAAGAGTAGCGGGCTCGGCCGGCTCTTCCAGGCCACCGACGTCGTGCGGATGATCAGCATGGTGGCAAGCTGCGTCACCAGCGATTCCACGAACCAGCCGGTGCGGAACGCATCGACCCTGGTGTTCATCGCCAGCAGAAGGAAGCCGAAGGTCAAGAAATCGAACAGGGAACTCACCGGCCCGAAACAGAGCATAAAGCGCTGGATGTCGCCGATATTCCAGCGTTTCGGCCGCCGCATTTCTGTCGCATCGACCCGGTCGGTGGCGATCGTCATCGAGGGGACGTCGGCAAGCAGGTTGTTGAGAAGAATCTGCTTTGCCAGGAGCGGCAAGAACGGGAGAAACAGCGAGGCGGCCGCCATGCTGATCATATTGCCGAAATTGGCGCTGGTGGCGATCGATATGTATTTCAACGTGTTGGCAAAGGTACGGCGTCCATCGTCGATGCCGCGTGTGAGAACACCTAGGTCTCGCTGCAACAGCACGACATCGGCCGCCTCGCGGGCAACATCGACGGCACTATCCACGGAGATGCCGATATCGGCTTCGTGCAGGGCAGGCGCATCGTTGATGCCGTCACCGAGATACCCGACGACGTGGCGAGCCCGTCGCAGCGCCTTGATGATCCGCTCCTTCTGATTTGGGTCGATCTCGACGAAAAGATCGGTTTTCGACGCCTTGGCAAAGAGGGCATCATTGCTCATCGCTGCAATGTCGCCTCCCGTCAAAAGTGTTGTGTTTTTCAGGCCGACGGCGGCGGCCAGGTGTTTGACGACATAACGATTGTCGCCGGAAATCACCTTGATGCCGATGCCGCGCTGCTTCAGGCCGGCAAGTGCTTCCTTTGCCCCTGACTTGGGCGGGTCGAGGAAGAGCAGGAAACCTTCGAGGCAAAGGTCGGCTTCGTCCCCTTTTTCGAAAACGGTCTTTTCGGCCGCGAACCGTTGCGTGGCGATGGCGATGACGCGGATACCATCCTCGCTCCAGCCGCGGTATC
>JAGWJK010000790.1 GCA_028865845.1 Rhizobiaceae bacterium | reverse complement strand
CGGACGCGCGAAGAGATCGGCAGTCTTCGCAAGTTCCAGCAGCCGGCCGCCATACATGACCTCAACGCGGTCGCAGACCTGGGAGACGACGCCGAGGTCGTGGGTGATCAGCAGCACAGTCGTGCCGTGCTGATGCCGCAGCCGGTCGATCAGCTGCAATACCTGAGCCTGGATGGTGACGTCCAGGGCCGTCGTCGGTTCGTCCGCGATCAGGAGGCCAGGATTGTTCGCGAGAGCCGCGGCGATGACAATCCGCTGGCGCATGCCGCCCGAGAAGCGATGCGGCACGCTGCCGTAGCGCACGGCCGCATCGGGAATGCCGACCTCGTCCATCAGTTCGATCGCCCGCGACTTGGCCTCGCGGCGGCCGACGGCGCGGTGAGCGCGGACCGTCTCGGCGATTTGGTCGCCGACCGACCAGACTGGATCGAGGCTCGCAGAGGCATCCTGGAAGATCATCGACATGTCGACGCCGCGCATACGGCGCAGTTCGTCCTCGCTAAGGCCAACAAGCTCGTGACCGTTAAGGCGGATGCTGCCGCTCACCGTGGCATTGGCGGGAAGCAGGCCCATGACGGCGTTGGCGAGCGTGCTCTTGCCGCTGCCGCTCTCGCCGACAATGCCGAAGATCTCACCTTTCTCGATCTCGAACGACACGCCGTCAACCGCCGGGCGCGTATCGCCGCCGGCAAAGCGGACTCCGACATTGCCGATGGACAGAACCGTGCTCATCCGGCGACCCCGCGCGGATCGAAGGCACGCCGCAGCCCCTCTCCGAAAAAAGAGAAGGCAAGCACGGCAACGACGATTGTAAGGCCAGGGAATATTTCCACCCACGGCGCCTGATTGAGCACATCGCGCCCATCCGACAGCATGCCGCCGAGCGATGGTGTCGGCGGCTGCACACCAAGGCCAAGAAAGGACAAGCCTGCCTCGAGCTGCAGTGCAAAGGCGCAGAGCACCGAGGCTTGAACGATCACCGGCCCGAGCGCGTTCGGGGCGACATGCTGGACGATGACGCGTAGGTGGCTGGCACCGCGGGCTCGGGAACCCGCGATGTAGTCGTTGTGGACGACAACCAGCGTGCTCGTGCGCATGACGCGGGCGAGGATCGGCAGGTAGATCACGGCGATGGCGAGGGTAGCGACGACGCTACCGGGGCCGAGGATGGCGATCAAGGTGATCGCGAGCAGCATGGCTGGCAGAACGAGGATCATGTCAACCGTGCGTGAGATGGTCGTATCCACCCAGCTGCCAAAATATCCCGCCGCCAGGCCGAGCGGCACCGCGATGATAAGCGAAGCCGCGACCGCCGAGATCGACACCAGCAGGCTGACGCGCAGCGCATAGATGATCCGGCTAAGGACGTCACGGCCGAGAACGTCGGAGCCGAGCAGGTGCTGCAGGTCAGGCGCGCCGAGCACGCGACGCACTTCAACAGCTTCGGGATCCTGCGGCGCGATCAGCGGCGCAGCAATTGCCAGCAGCGCGAGCACGGCCAACATGACGCCGCCGACAATCATGAGGCGGGACCCGGGATTGCGCGCCTCCACTTTCTCCTGCGTCAGTATCGGCTCCGCCGTGCTCATGCGGCTTCTCCATCCATGACGCGGGGATCGAGCCAGCCGACGATCAGGTCGGTGATCAGCGATACGACGATGAAGATGGTAGCAATGGCGAGCACGCCGACCTGCACGGTCGGGTAGTTGCGTTGGTTGATGCCGGTGACGACAAGGCGGCCAACACCTGGCAGCGCGAACATGGTCTCAATGATGATCGCGCCACCGAGCAACACACCGACCTGAATGCCGATCACGGTCGCAATCGATGGTCCGGCATTGCGCAGCGCATGGCCGAAAACGATGCGGCTTGTGCTGATGCCCTTGGCGCGCAGGAAGGTAACAAAGGGCCGGCCCATCACCGCCGTGACCGCGCTACGCGTCGTGCGCAGGATGTAGGCTGCTTCGCCGACGGCAAGGGTCAGCACAGGCAGCGCCATATAGCGGAGGTTTAGGAGCGGGTTGCGGCTGAAGGGTATATAGCCCGAAGGCGGCAGCCATTCGAGCGTGGCGGCGAACAAGAGCACAAGAAGGATGCCGAGCCAGAAATCCGGTACACTGATGCCGAAGACGACAAAACCTTCCGTCAGTCGGTTGATCCACTTGCCGCCGACCGCCGCCTTCACCCCGAGCGGCACGCCGACGATAACGGCGAGCAGCATGGAAAGCCCTGTCAGTTCGAAGGTCACCGGCAAGCGCTGCACTAGGAGCTCGGAGAGGCTCGCATGGCTGACGATGTCCTTGCCGAGATCGCCATGCGCCAGCGCGATCATCCAGGTGATATATTGGTCGAACAGGCTCTGGTCGAGGCCCAACTGGTGGCGCAGTTCGGCGACATTCTCGTCGGTGGCGCGGAAGCCGAGCATGGTGCGAACCGGATCGCCCGGCACGAGGCGGATGATCAGGAAGACGATGATGCTCATGACGAACAGCGTCGGGATGGTCAGCGCCACGCGCCGCAGGATGAAGGCGATCTGCCGGTTCATGGCGTGTCCCCTTCTTCTCTGGCCCCGGCGCGCGCCACGAGTTCGCGCATCAGACGCTCGGAGAGCGTGAAGTGTTTCGCCGCGATTTCTGCCGCGATTTCCGCCCGGCCTTCCGCTATTGCGGCGACAAGCTCTTGATGCTGGCCGATCGCGATACGTCGGACTTCGTCCGTATAAGGTTCCGCACCGAGGTTGAGCGTGATCCGGGTGCGCAGGTCGACCGAAAGGTCGACGAGGATCGGGTTGCGTGTGGCCTGCGCCACGGCATGATGCAGCGCTGAATCGGCCCGCCGCGAAGCGTCGCGGTCGGGCGCGTCAAGATAAGCCTGCAGCGCTGCATGGATCGGCTTCATATCATCGTCGGTGCGGCGCTCGGCAGCGGTACGAGCGATCATCGATTCCACCAGCCGGCGGGCATCGAAAATATGCTCGAATTCCGCCCAGTGGGCGACAAGTTGCCGCCGCACGTGCTCGGCCGAGGTTGGTCCCCAGTTTGCCCGGACGAAATAGCCGCCGTTGCGACCTCGCCGGACCTCGAGATAGCCGGTATCGGTCAGTTCTTTAAGTGCTTCTCGGACCGAGGTGCGGGATACGCCGAGCATGACGGAGAGTTCCCGCTCTGTCGGCAGCTGCTGGCCGGTGACATATTGGCCAAGCGCCACGGCCGTGACCAGCCGGTCGATCACGTCTTC
>JAGWJK010000789.1 GCA_028865845.1 Rhizobiaceae bacterium | reverse complement strand
AGCCGCCCAGACCGGGCAGGACAATGATATCGCGCATGATTTTCCCTCTCACGAAATTGGTGATCGGAAAAAACTCGCATGCCCTTCGGCTCATTGACATTCCAATCCATCGGATAAAACCTGCGTTCTCCGATGGATTCAAAGTTTGCAAGACGAGGAAGACCGGCAGTGGAAAGCTCAGGGAAAGATTTCGATCCGACCGATCTCTCGATCATCGAAATCCTGCAGGAAGACGGTCGCATATCGGTGTCCGAACTCGGCCGGCGGGTCGGTCTTTCGCAGCCGGCGGCATCGGAGCGTCTGAAGCGGTTGGAGGAAAGAGGCATCGTTGCCGGCTATCGCGCGGTCATCGACCCCGCCGCGGTCGGTCTCGGCATGATGGCGGTCATTCGGCTTCGCACCACGCACGAACATATCCAGCCCTGCCTCCGGCAGTTTGCCGAGATGCCGCAGATCATCGAAGTCTTGAGATTGACCGGGGAGGATTGTTTCCTGCTCAAGGTCCTCGTGCCGTCGCCGGCAGACCTTGAAACTATCGTCGATACCATTGCCCGCCACGGTGCGGTCACGACATCTCTTGTGTTGCGGCAGGAACCGATAAAGCCGATCGGCCGCAGCGTCATTCGCAAGGCGCAGGCGCGCTGATTGTCCTGTCGAATTTGTCGTGGCACCGGGCCGCAAACAGCTGTTGCGCGGCCCGTGCCTGACAATCAGGATCCGATCAGAACGGTAGCTTGAAGCCGGGCGGGATCGGAAGGCCGGCGGTCAGTTCGCGGGTCTTTTCTGCTGCCAGCGCCTCTGCCCGGTCCTGCGCATCCTTGCTGGCGGCAACGATCAGGTCTTCGAGGATTTCGACATCCTCTTCCTTGAAGAGCGATGGATCGATCTTGATGCTGAGCATCTGGCTCTTGCCGTTGAGGACGACGGTGACGAGGCCGCCGCCGGCCTTGCCTTCGGCTCGGATCTCCGCGATCTCCGCCTGCATCTTCTCCATCTTGGCCTGCATTTCCTTAACTTTGCCCATCATTCCCATGATGTCGCGCATCGTCGGTCGTCCTTCTTCGTTCGTAACTGCTTTATTCTTATTTTTTTGTTTTCTAAATAAAAGCCGCAGCACTCGATTCAGTGCACGGCCCGGTGGTCCGGGATCATGTCCTCAGAATTCTATGTCATCGCCAGGCAGGATGTCGCCATCGTCGGATTCGGCCGTGGCCGGCGCGACGGTCAGTTCTTCGTCTTCGGCATCAGGCGCGCGTACGCGCACGTCGATGATCTTCGCGCCGGGAAATTGCGACAGGATCGCCGCGACGTCGGGGTCCTGTCGGGCATCGGCGACCCGCTGCTGCTGCGCGCTGGCCTCGGCTTCGACCAGCGTCTCGCCGCCTTCGTCGCGGCTGAGGCTGACGATCCAGTGGATGCCGGTCCATTCGCGAAGCTTCGCAGCGAGTTCGTTGAGCAGCGTCGGCGGCGCACCCGCTGTCAGGCTGACGTCCAGCCGGCCGGGCTCCAGGCGCACAGGGCGCACGAAGGTCCGCACGAGCGCCTTCAATTTAGGATCGCGCTTCTGGGCGGCGAGCTCTGCGATGTCTGCCATCGACTTGATCGGAACCAGCGGCTTCGGCGCTTCCGTGGTCTTCGGTTCGATGCGTCCGATGACGGCAGCGTCGGGCTGGGTGTTCGGCACCGAGCGCAGCATGGCGACGGGTGCAGCCGAGGTCGGTGCCGGCCTCGATGCGGCCGTCTCCGTTGCGCGGGCCATCACATTGCCCTGGTAGGCGACGGGCGTACCGGCGCCGTTGCCGCTTGAGGAGGGAGCAGGAGAGGGGCGGGCACCGCCGTTCCCATCGGAAAATTCGGCGAGCCGCCGCGCCGCATCCTCGGGCGCTGGCAGATGGGCCGCATGCGCGAGGCGGATCAGCACCATTTCGGCAGCGCCTGCCGTGCGTGCGGCGCTTTCGGTCTCCGGAATGCCCTTCAGCAGCATCTGCCAGATACGCGACAGCGTGGTAACGGCAACCCCTTGCGCGAATTCGGCCGCCTTGGTGCGTTCGACTTCGCTCAGCGACGGGTCGTTGGCGGCATCAGGCACATATTTCAGCCGGGTGACCAGGTGGGTGAAATCGGCAAGATCGGTCAGCACCACCACCGGATTGGCGCCGGCCTCATACTGGCTGTTGAATTCGGCCAATGCGGCGGCGACGTCGCCCCTGATGACATGATGGAAGAGATCGACGATGCGGGCGCGGTCCGCAAGCCCCAGCATCGAACGCACCGCGTCGGCGGCGACAATGCCACTGCCATGGGCGATCGCCTGGTCGAGCAACGACAGGCCGTCGCGGGCGGAGCCTTCGGCGGCGCGGGCGATCATGGCGAGCGCTTCCGGCTCGGCCTCGATGCCTTCCTTGCCGGCGATGGTGGTGAACAGGCCGACCAGATCGGAGGCGCTGATGCGGCGCAGGTCGAAACGCTGGCAGCGCGACAGTACGGTGATCGGCACCTTGCGGATTTCGGTGGTCGCGAAAATGAACTTCACGTGCTCTGGCGGCTCTTCGAGCGTCTTCAACAGCCCGTTGAAGGCGGCCGTCGACAGCATGTGCACTTCGTCGATGATGTAGACCTTGTAGCGCGCCGACACCGGGCGGTAGCGCACCTGTTCGATGATCTCTCTGATGTCGTCGATACCAGTGTGCGAGGCGGCGTCCATCTCGATGACGTCGACATGCCGGCCTTCCATGATCGCCTGGCAATGCTCGCCGGGTTCGCGCAGGTCGATGGTCGGGCGGTCGATCGTGGCAGTCTTGTAGTTGAGGGCGCGCGCGAGGATTCGGGCGGTGGTCGTCTTGCCGACGCCGCGCACCCCGGTCAGCATGTAGGCTTGCGCGATGCGGCCGGTCTCGAAGGCGTTAGTCAGTGTGCGGACCATCGGCTCCTGGCCTACCATCAGGTCCGTGAAATCCTTGGGCCGGTATTTGCGGGCCAGCACCCGGTAGCCGGTGCCGGTCGAAGCGGCATCTTTTGCTTGTCGCTCGGTGTCGCTCATTGCCCTGCTTATCGCCCGCAGAAAGCCGGGCTTCGCTTTCGGAAAGGGTGGGAGGCTGGCACGATGACCCGTGCCGGGCTCGTTAGGGCTGCTTCCTTCCGGACCTGACCCGGTTGGCGAGTGGCTCGTCCACCACCAACCTCCCGGCAGCACATATCGGCAATATCGCCATCAAAAGCAAGCCAAGGCGAAAAAAAACTG
>JAGWJK010000788.1 GCA_028865845.1 Rhizobiaceae bacterium | reverse complement strand
GAGGCGCCGTGGTGGTTGGCGTCGTGGGCGTGGCTTGCTGCGCCGGCGTGCTTTGCGTGGTGGTCGTCGTTTGCGGCGCCGTCGTGTTCGTAGCGGCAGGCGTGCCGGGGGTGTTGCGTGGCGTGGGATCGGGGCTGGTGGTCGGTGCGGCCGACGTGCCGTTCGGCCGGTCCCGCGTTTCCGCCGAAAGACCGCAGCCACCTGCGCCGACAAAGCCCAACCGGCCGGAAAGCTGCTGATTGCCGGTCAGGAAGGGGAGCGCGCGTTGATTGCCAAGCGTCTTGAGCACATCGCCGTTCACACGACGGGTATCGCTGATGGCTCCATTACGGTTGGCGACCACCACGTCGCAGCGTTTGGTCAACTGCTGGCAGCCGCTTGCGCCGCAAAATTGAGCCGCGCCGTTCAGCAACACGACCGCGGTCGTGCCGTTGGGACCGACATAGAAATCAAACGCCGTTCCGCGCACGCCGATCGTTCCGGCGGGGGTGACGATCTGATAGGCGGAAGAGGGGGAGTTGCCGCTGATCCAGCGGAAGGTACCCTTGGCGGCCTTCACCGTCAGCTTCTTGACCGAGCCGGAGTCGTCGAAGACGAACTTGTCGATCACCACCGACGAGCCCCATCCGACGGCAAGCTTCGTGCCGTCCCTGAAGGTGAACTGGCCGAGCCCGGATTGGGAGGTGTGAATTGGCTCGTCTCGGTGTACCGGGTCGTTGACCACCAGCGGGCCGGCGGAGCCCGTGACCTCGGTCTTGATCAGGACCGCTTCTCCGACCTGTTCGGCGGCTTGCGACGACAACGGCAGGGATAGCGCCGCGCCCAAAGCGGCGATTGCGACGTCCCGTGGTTGCAACATTGGCCCCTCCAATATTACCCATGTTTTACCATGAGATGCAGGCGGGCGTCCCATCATCCTTTGTGGGTATGATTGCTATATATCGGGGTATGGCGAAGAAAATATAAACGCATTGCGTGCATATTCTTGTATTTCATGCCAACATTGCTGGGGAATATTCGCGGAAACGATGATCGGTGCGATGGTGTAATTTTACTTTGCCGTAGGATGCTCGGAAAATGGCGATATACTGTTGCGGCTCAGGCTTAAATTCTTCCGCGCCCCCGGCCGTGGCCGTTTGAAAAGGCAATTGCCTGGCCAGCTATCGCCTCAAGTCACCTTTCGGTGACGATCGATCAATTTATCGCGACTGTCGTTCTTTAGAAATATGCGAGACGCATTCTGTTCACGCACATCGTATGTGAAGGAGGAAATGTCATGTCAGAAATAGAGAATGCAGTTCCCTATCCGATATTTCATGAACCCGTATTTGCCGAAGATAAAGCCACCCACGATCCGACGGCGTTTCTCACGGATCATCCGTCGGACACCGCGCTCTACAAGCAGGTTGATGATCTCCTGAAGAAGCAGGTCGTCGGCTTTGAAAAATCGCGCATCGGGCCGGATCAATTGTTCACGCTCGAGGAGGCCTATGGTCCGCGCGGCAAGGACGTCGTGAAGAAGATTTCAGACGCCGGCCGAATTGTGTTTCACGCGATCGGCGATTCCGGCTCGACCAGCGAGGGCAAGCAGTATCAGGACGAGCTTGCCGTTACCGATCAGCTGACGATGGATTGCAATGTGACGGAGGTTGCCAACCGCCCCTCATTTCTGTTGCATCTCGGCGATGTCGTTTATGATTTCGGCGAGGCGCAATATTATTACGATCAGTTCTACGAGCCTTTCCGCGACTATCCGGCACCGATTTTTGCGATCCCCGGTAATCACGATTCCTTCGTTTTGCCCAACACGCCGGCCGGACAGACGCCGCTAGACACGTTTTCGCGCAATTTCTGCTCGCAGACGCTGGTCATTACGCCCGAGGCCGGGTCGCTGCATCGCACCGCCATGACGCAGCCGGGCGTCTATTATGCGCTCGACATGCCGTTCGTGCGCGTCCTCTGTCTTTTCAGCAATGCGCTTGAAGATCCGGGCGTGATTTCGAGCGATGGCGGCAATTGGCCTGATGTGCCGGATTTCCAGCTGGAATTTCTGGAAGCCCAGTTGCAGAAGATCAAGGACGAAGATTACAAGGGCGCGGTCCTCATCGCCGTGCATCACCCGCCGTTCAGTTACGCGCCGTCGACCAGCGTGAAGGGTGCGGGCGGTTCCCACGGCTGCAGTACCGCGATGCTTCGCCAGATCGATACGATCTGCAAGAAGGTCGGTGTTTATCCCCACGCTTTCCTGTCGGGGCACGCCCATAACTATCAGCGCTATACTCGAACCGTCGAAATGGACGGAAAGTCGTTCGATGTCCCGTTCATTGTTTGCGGCGACGGCGGCCATCACGTCAACCGCATCGTCAGGGCGCGGAGAGGGAGCTCCACAGAAGAGCCGCATTTCGGCATCGATGTCAGCTATCTCGACGTAAAACCCGCCATCAATGCCAAGGGCGTGATGCTCGAGAAGTACAATGACCAAGGATACGGATATCTGCGCATCAGCGCCGACAAGGACCAAGTCGCGATCGGCTTTCACCTTGTCGGCCAGACGTCGCTCGCCCAGTCGCGGTTCGATAAGGTTACCGTCGATCTGGCGTCTCACGAGATGATCGCGAACTGATCGGTTGCGGATCACGGGAGAGGCGAGGCGTTGGCTCCGCCTTTCCCCCCGCAAACGGGGAGGTGTTCTAAACGCCCCAGACCACCGATTGCTCGTGGCGCTTGATCAGGTGTTTCAGGGTGTCGAAGCTCTGATGGATATGGCGGGCGAACTGGTCGACGGCAGGGATACGGGCCGCCTCCGTGCGCTTCAGGATCGCCAGCGCACGTTCCGGATGCGGGATCGAGATCGGAAGTGCGGTGATCGATTTCTCGTTTCGAAGCGCAAAGACGACGCTGTGAGGCATGATGGTCAGCGCGTCGGCGGCTTTCATGTAATTGACCACGCTCATCAACGAACCGCCGGAATAGCGGATTTTGATCTCAGTGGCACCGAAGGAAAGCAGCATGCTGCGCAGGTCTGCGGAAAGCGGACTGCCGGGCGGAGGGGCGATCCAGGGGTAATCGAGCAGATGCGATGGCTGAGGCCTGCGCTTCATCAGCAGGGGATGAGTAACCCGGCAGGCGACGACGTTGCGGCCGGGCAAGAGCTGCTGAAACTCCAGTCCTGAGCCTTCGTCGAGGATATCGATCGGGCAGATGGCGAGATCGATCTGGTCAGCCTTGAGGGCGGCGCGCAA
>JAGWJK010000787.1 GCA_028865845.1 Rhizobiaceae bacterium | reverse complement strand
CCCGGTGCAGTCGCGGTGCGCGAGACTCCGGCCATGCTCGGCGAGGTGGATGCGCAGGGGCTGATCCGTCAGCTGGCGGACGAGATCGCCGAATGGGATACCGCCTCGGGCCTTGCGGCCAAATTGGAATATGTCGCCGCCACCATGGCCTGCCACGGCTCTGTCCGCTCCGGACGACGACTGAAGCCGGAGGAAATGAACGCGCTTCTTCGCCAGATGGAGGCGACGCCGGGCTCCGGCCAGTGCAATCACGGCCGGCCGACCTATATAGAATTGAAGCTTTCGGATATCGAACGCCTATTCGGGCGAAGCTGAGACCGCCACTCGAAAACACTGGAAAAGTCAGGCCTGCCGGAGTATGGCAGTCAGGTGACAAAGATCAGGGACCGCAGCAGATGAATCTTTTTGAGGGACACGGAAACCGCGAGGCGAAAATTCGCTATCTCGACGGTGATTTCCAGATCCTCATGCCGGGCTCCTACGTGGTCTGTGCCATGACCGGCAAGCACATCGCGCTCGACGAGCTGCGCTATTGGAGCGTTGCCCGCCAGGAACCCTACGCCGACGTCATCTCGTCGCTGGAAGCCGAGAAACGCGCCGGCGCCCTGCCGAACCAGAAGCGCTGACTCAACGCCGCATTTCCTATCCGGCTTTGTGCCCTTCCTTCAACCTGCGTTCGCGCGCAACCTGCATTGCCCGATCGATGATCAGGGTGGGCGCACGAGGATCCTCGAACACCATGTCGACCTCGATGATGCGGCAGCGTTGCAGCAGTTCGTCAGCACGGCCGTGGTGCCCGATCAGGCGGACATAGTCCTTGGACGTGGTAACGATCTCCAGCCTGTCGCGGGTGGCGATGTCGAGAATGTCCGATATTTCGTCCTCAGTCAGATGCTGGTGATCACCGAAGGTCTGGCGAACAGCGATGCTTCCCCCGAGCGATTCCACCGTGCGGAAAAACTTGGTCGGATCGGCGATCCCGGCAAAGGCGAGGACATCCCGGCCCATCAGATCCTTTTGAGGACGCGGCTTGATCGACGCAGCGAAGAAAGGCTTTCCCGCTCTTGCCGCCATGCGCACGAGACGATCGGCAGCATTGCCGCCGCCGACCTTTAGCAACCCTGTCGCATAGCGCAGCTGCACGCGAAGCGGTGCACGCACCGGCCCGCCCGGCACCAAATGGCCGTTGCCGACACCTCTCAAGGCATCGATCACCACCAGCGCGTAGTCGATGGTCAGCCGCGCGCTCTGGAAGCCGTCATCCATGATGATGAGATCGGCGCCCTCCTCCACCAGCCGCTGCGCACCCTCCACGCGCCGACGCGAGATCACCGTCAAGGCCTCGCTTGCCAGCAGCAGGGGTTCGTCGCCCACGGCACTTGCGTGATGATGACGCGGATCGACCACGGTCGTCACGTCGAGCGAGCCGCCGTAACCGCGGCTGAGGAAGCCTGGCTTCAACCCCTTCGCCTTGGCGGCGCGGGCAAGCGTCAATGCCGTCGGCGTCTTGCCGGCGCCACCGACGGTGAAGTTCCCGACGCAGATCACCGGCACCGGAACGGAGGCACGGCGGCCATGCACCATGCGATGCCCGGCGATGCGGCCATAGATGAAAGAAAATGGCGAGAGACCCCAGGCGCGCCAATCCGGCTTTTGCCACCAGAAAGGCGGTGCTTCCGATACCATGCTCTACTTTCGCCCCGCCCGGACCATTGCCCATCCAATGCCCACAAGGCGGCAACAAAGGGCAGATTGCTTGAAAAAGCAAGCCATCGCACTGCTCACACCGGTTGGGCGACCGGCAGCAGGCTTTCGAGCTCGGTGATGTCGTTCAGGCAATAATTGGAGGCGGCGGCAAGCGATTCCCGCGATCCCGTGCCGGTCAGCACGCCGATCGTCAGGCCGGCACCGGCATTGTGACCCATGTGCAGATCATGGTTGTTGTCGCCGACAACGGCCACCTGAGCCGGCCGAAGTCCGGTCGCCTCGCAGAAGCCGAGAACCATGCCCGGCTCCGGCTTGGTGCCGAAACCACTGTCATATCCGGCGATATAGTCGATGTAGTCAAGGAAACCGAAGCGGCGCGCCGTCTGGCGGATCGAGCGCTCATTGTCGCTCGAGGCAACGCCGAGCTTATAGCCGCGCCCGTGCAGGCGACGGAAGAAACCAGCAAGGTCGGTGACCGGGACAGAAAAATCCGCGGCGTGGGCAAATAACGCATCGAGCTTTTCGGTCAGCTCCGCCACGTCCATTTTCGAACCGGCGGCGACGAGGCCCTCGGAAATCTGGCGCGTATTGCCGGCGGCAAGCAGGCTGTCCGGGACGATATGCCCGCTGACCGGGTCCATGCCGCACGTCAAAAGCAGATGACCGGCAAGCGCCTCGTCGCCACGGGCGGCAATGCTTGCAAGCTCGCGATTGACCGGCAGCCAGCTCTGGTCATAGTCGAGCAGCGTGCCGTCCTTGTCGAACAGAATGCCCGCGATCGCCCCAAGCTCGCCTGCCGCCATGCGCTGCTCCCTAACCCTGCGCTACCGTCTTCGGCATCAACCGCGCCTTCACGGTCAATGGATTGATATAGGGTTCCAGCCCCTTGATCGTTGCCGCCAACGCGCCGCGCATCTCGTGAACGGCGGCAAAGCCGGCGTCGATCATCGAGCGGCGTGCGGCGTCGTTGGTCAGCAGATAATGCACGCCGCGCGTCAGCATCTCGGTGTCGCGCACCATGCGGGCGCTGCCGCGACGGGCGAGCAGCTGATAGGAATCCCGGAAATTCTGTATGTGCCCACCGGAAAGGATCGCGCATCCGAGCATCGCGGGCTCCAGTGGATTTTGCCCGCCCTGCTCGGTCAGGAGCGATTTGCCCATGAAGGCGACTTCCGTCATGCGCAGGTAGAGGCCCATCTCGCCGATCGTGTCGCCGAGGAAGACATCGACATCGGGGGAGATGACGTCGTTGCGGGTGCGGCGCGCCACCTTCAGGCCCTGCGCCACCAGCATGGCCTCGATGTCGTTGCAGCGCTCCGGATGGCGCGGCACGATGATGGTCAGCTGGTCGTTATGTTCCTTCAGCGTCCTGTGGACGATGGCTGCGGCATTCTCTTCCCCGTCGAATGTCGAGACAGCCGCCCAGGTCTTGCGGTCGCCGATCTGCTTCATGTAGCGGGCAAGCACCGTCGCGTCATAGGGCGGCGCGTCGGTCTCGACCTTGAGGTTGCCCGATCTGATCACTTGCACGGCACCG
>JAGWJK010000786.1 GCA_028865845.1 Rhizobiaceae bacterium | reverse complement strand
GAATTCCTTGAGGCCGAGCGTGAAGACCTGCGCGATGCCGAGGCCGGCAAGGCAGGTGCCCAGGGTGGTGCCGGCATCGTTGACGAGGATGCGCCCGCGCGTCTCGACGGGGATGATCTTGCGGCCGCGGTGGAATTCCCATTCGAAGGCAAGCCCGGTGCGCGGATCCTGATAATGGATGCAGGCATGGTCGGCGACGTCGGCCGGGGTCTTCGGCCGGCCATGGCGTGCGATGTAGGAGGGCGCGCAGACCGTCGTCACGCTCGTTTCGAGAAGCAGGCGGGAGATCAGCGAGGTTTGCGGCGGCTCGCCGAAGCGCAGAGCGACGTCCATGCCGTCGGCCACAAGATCGCCGATCTCGTTGCGGGTCAGGATTTCAATCTGCAGATCGGGATAAAGCTCGAGAAATGCGCCAAGCCGGGGCGCCAGCACCAGCCTGGAAAAATAGGGATCCACATTGATGCGCAGGCGGCCGCGCACGGATTGCGTCACACCGGCGACCGTCGTTGCAGCCTCCTCGATGCCGCCAAGCAGCGGCACCACCTGTTCGTAGAAGCGGGCACCGTCATCCGTCAGCCGCAGGGCCCGTGTCGTGCGGTCGAGAAGGCGCACCCCGATCCGTGCTTCCAATCGCGAAATGGCGCGGCTGACACCGGAAGGGGAAAGACCGAGCGCCTCGGCGGCGCGCACGAAGCTGCCGCTCTCGACCACTGCCGCCAACACGCTGACGCCATTCAACAATCGTCCGTCGAACATTGTATCAATCCATGATTTATAGTCATCAATCATGGGGTGATGCGGCGTTTCGGTCAAAGCTTTTTACAAACAAAAAGGCCGCGGGGAGAGGCCGCGGCCTTTCGTCTGTCGCTCGGAATTTGCGCCGGAGCTTTCACCTGCGCCGAGCAGAGACCTCAGAGATTGCTCATGCCGCCGTCGATGACGATCTCGCTGCCGACGATATAAGCGGCTTCATCAGAGGCGAAGAAGACGACCGTCTTCGCAACTTCGCTCGAATTGCCGAAACGACCGGCGGGGATCTGCGTCAGGATGCCGGCGGCCATCGCCTTGGAGTCTGCTTCGGACATGCCGAGCTTGCTGTAGAGCGGCGTGGCGATCGGGCCGGGGCTGACGGCATTGACGCGGATGCCGCGGCCGACCAGTTCGCCGGACAGGGTCTTGGCGAGCGTCAGCAAGGCACCTTTCGTCAGCGCATAGACGCTGGAGTTCGGCATGCCGATATGGGCGTTGATCGAGGTATTCAGCACGATCGATGCCGGATTGGAAAATATCGGCAGCAGCGCCTGGATCAGGAAATAGGGGCCCTTGACGTTGACGGCGATCGACTTGTCGAAAGCAGCTTCCGTCCACTGTTCGACCGGGCCGAATTCGGCGATGCCGGCATTGACGAACAGGACGTCGAGATGACCGAACGCAGCCCTGACGGCTTCGGCAACGGCCTTCTGTCCGTCGACATTGCCGGCATCGGCCTGGATGACCAGTGCCTTGTCGCCGAGTTCGGCGCGGGCAGCTTCGATGCCGGCAGCGCTGGTACCGGTGACGGCGACGCGTGCGCCTTCGGCGATAAACTGACGGGCGGTTTCGAGGCCAATGCCGCTGGTGCCGCCGGTGATGAGGGCAGTCTTGTTTTGCAGGCGTGACATGATCTTATTCCTTGGAGCTTGGTTGACGGCTCGGCCGTTTCAATATGGCAAAAATGCCGTCAAATAGGCGGTGCGATAATCCGGTCGTTTCGTGAAGGATCATCCAGCGAGAGCGGATAATCGCATCGCAGGCATGTTAGGTACGGGTAATGGATGCGCCGCCATCCACCAGCGAGGCGGTGCCGGTGACGAAGCTTGCATCGTCTGAGGCCAGATAGAGCACGGAACGGGCGAGCTCATCGGGGCTTGCGACGCGCTTCAGCGCATGCAGGTTGGTGATGAAGCCCTGTTTGTCGGCCGTGTCGTTCATCTCGCGATACATGTCGGTGTCGACGGCGCCCGGCAGGACGGCATTGACGCGGACATTACGCGGGCCGAATTCGGCGGCGAGCGCCTGCGTGAGGCCGATGAGGCCGGACTTGCTGGCGGCATAGCCGGCAACACCGGGGAAAGCGAAACTGTAGCCGACGAAGGTCGAGGTGAAGATCACCGAGCCGCCGCCATGCTTGACCATTTCGCCGATCTGATGCTTGGCCGCAAGGAAGGATGCCGTCAGGTTGACAGTCAGCGCTTCGGCAAAACCAGCTTCCGAGACTTCGGTGCTGGGACCGGCCTCGCCAAGGATGCCGGCATTGTTGAAGGCGATATCAAGCTTGCCGTAGCGTTCGACGGCAAGGGCAACCAAGGCCTTATGATAGTCTTCCGAGCGAACGTCGCCGGCGAGGGCGACGGCTTCACCGCCGGCTGCCTTGATTTCGGCAACGAGGCTTTCCAGCTCTGCTGCGCGGCGAGCGCCGACGACGACCTTTGCACCTTCGGCAGCAAAGAGGCTGGCCGTGGAGCGGCCGATACCAGAGCTGGCACCGGTGACGATTGCGACTTTTCCATTCAAGCGGTTCATTGTTCAATCTCCTGTTTGAGGTGAGGCGGATCGATCCGCCGAACTTCCGATGACCAGAGAATGGCGTTTTTCGATCGTTCGGATTAGTCTCCAAATGATGGAACTCGAATTCGGAAATACCGAACGATGATCAAGATTGAGGGGATATCCGCTTTCGTCGCCGTCGCCGAGGCTGGCTCGATCAGCGAGGCCGCGCGGCGGCTTCGCGTCTCGAAGTCGGTCGTCAGCGAAAGACTGGCCGAAATGGAGAAGATGCTGGGCGCGACGCTGCTGCATCGCACGACGCGTAAGCTGACGTTGACGGAGGATGGCACGGCTTTCCTGGAAAGGGCGACGCGGATCGTCACCGAAGTGGAGGCGGCCGCCGCCGATATCGCCGAGCGCCGCGGGACGCTCGCCGGGCCGCTGCGCCTCGCCGCTCCCGTTACCTTCGGGCGCATGCATCTTGGCCCGGCGCTCTACCCGTTCCTGGCCGATCACCCCGACATCGAGCTGACGCTCGATCTCGACGATCGTCGCGTCGATGCCTCGTCCGACGGCTACGACGCGATCGTCCGCCATGGGCTGATCGCAGACAGCCGCCTTGTGGCCTGGAAGCTGGCGCGCAGCCGCCGCCTTCTGGTCGCTTCACCGGGCTATCTGAACCGTTACAGCGCACCCGGCTCGCTTGCCGATCTCGAGGACCACC
>JAGWJK010000785.1 GCA_028865845.1 Rhizobiaceae bacterium | reverse complement strand
CAGAATGTGTAGATGCGTTCATCCGGGTGCAAATGCCTTATGGCGTCCGTCCATCCTTGCGCTACGAGTTCGGCATATGCCGTCCGCACCTCTGGCCGGAAGAGCGCGTCGTCGAGCCAGCGTTCCGGCTTGTAGACGTCGAGCTCGGTCGGCATCACGTTATAGTCGCCGGCCAGCACGGCGGGTATTTCAAGCTCGAGCAGTTCGGCGGCGTGTTGGTGTAGGCGCCGAAACCAACGAAGCTTGTAGTCGAACTTCGGACCGGGCGCCGGATTTCCGTTCGGAAGATAAAGGCATCCGATCAGGATGCCACCGACCGCGGCCTCAATATAGCGGCTATGCGTATCGTCAGGGTCGCCGGGCAGGCCTTTGCGGATGAGTGTGGGCTCTTCGTCGCGGGCGAGGATCGCAACGCCATTCCAACTCTTTTGTCCGTGCCAGACACCACCGTAGCCCGCTTTCTCGAGTTGGCGTTTGGGAAACTTGTCGTCTGTCGCTTTCAACTCCTGAAGGCAGACGACGTCTGGCTCGTCTTCTTTCAGCCACCGCAGGAGCACATCCATCCGACCGTTGATGCCGTTGACGTTGTAGGTCGCGATCCTCATCGGCGCCTCCGAGCGGAGGCGGTGCCCGAGAGATAGGATGTGCGATTGCGGTTCCTTTGACCATTACAGCAAATCAAAAAAACCACCATGTTCGACTTCTCCGTCAAGTCCAGGTGACACCGGTGGCATCAGGGAAGGGAAATACGCACCTCACGGGAATGTTCCTGCGCTGATCGGGAACAGGATTTACTCTTCACGGTTTTCTGTAAACGTTAAACCGGAGTATCCCAAATGGATGACATCGAACAGAAACAGCGCGAACGCGCATATAAAATCTGGGAAGAGGAAGGCCGGCCAGATGGCCGACACCTCGATCATTGGCAGCGCGCCGACGACCAGCATGAGGCCACGGAAAAGGTCGCCGAGGAATCGGCAGATGCTCATCATCCCGCTCCACGGAAGGAACAGAAGACCACGAGCGCCGCGCCGCCGCCGCTGACTAATCCTGACTGAGCGAAAACATAGTCGCGCGACGATGCTGGAATTGTCGGCGAAGGTGGAGCTTTGTGTCCGCGCATGGTACTGCTTGTTTCGCACTTTCCCTGGGCTTCTTACCCGCTCGCGCATCATCCCGAAATTACTCCTGGGCTGGCGACACTGATGGGTGCCTCGAAGGGCAATTGGGTCGACCGATTGGCCGACCCGACGGTCGGAGAGGCGAGCTGCCGGTGAAAGGCTAACATTCTAATAACCTTCGCCTGGGACGGTGAGCTCGGATGGTTCAATCTGCCGACCACACCTCCGACCTTTCGAGCGAAGGTGTCGGCCGCAAACGGCTTCTTCAGCACGTGCATTCCCTGCTCGAGATGACCACGATTGAGAACGGCGTTCTCCGCGTACCATGCTCCAATTGGAGGAGCCGGAGGGAAGGGGAACGCGAGAAAGCTTGCCGACTTCGGAGGCGGTGCGCTTGGCGTTGATCTCAACGCTGGCCGTTTCTCAGCGGCACTCGCCGGTGCCAACGGCAAGGCGGTCGAACCCTTCACCTTCCCCCGTGTGACCTATGGCAAGTATGGCAAGTCGTGGGACCAGACGAAGGACGCGGTGCGCAAGGTTGCCGCGCCGATCGCCGCTCTGGCCAAGCGCCCAGGCGTCCCAGTCGTATCGGAGAAGCTGGGCTTCGCCGCAGGCTCGGCCTTCGACGCCGCACTGGCGTCGGTCTGCCTGCGCCGCGGCTCAAGAGAGCAGGGACGACGCCGAGGGTAGTCGGCACGATCCTCCTGTCCGAGATTGGCGCCATGACAGATCAGCGCCGGCGAACGACGACACGCAACAGCCGGATCCATCCCCAATAACGAGTCGGTATAGCAACCTTTGCCGACGGGCGGCGTTTCTTTAACGGACCCGCAAAATACGCGAGCGCCAATCCCCCAACACCCTGGTCCTCAGTAAAGGATGCTCAAATGGCCAAACACCCTTCAAGCGAACATCACAGCAGCGCCGCAGCCCATCATTCCGCCGCGGCACACCACCATCGCCAGGCCGAACACCTGCATGGCGAAGGAAAGCATGACGAAGCCAAGAGCCACTCGACCCGAGCGAACGAACATAGCGAGAATGCCCGCAAGTCCTCGTCCGAGGCTCATAAGCATTCGTCGAGCAAGTAAAATGCCACGCCTGTCCTTCGTCGGATACGACGAGGGACAGGCACTCCGCCGAGCGTCGGCAACTCCAATCCTGCACTAGACCGGCGTGGGCCCGACGCCATGGAAGCCGCCGATCAACCACACGACGAGCAAGACGATAAGGAGAAGTCCGAAAACTCCACCCACTCCTCGGCCGCCATAGGTGCGGTGGGCGTAGTATCCGCCTCCGCCGCCAAATACCAGAATTAACACGATGATCAAAAGCAGCAGGCTCATGTCAATCTCCCTTGAAAAATCAGGGTGTTAACGAGCTGTTCTTGAAATGGTTCCCGGCGTCTGCAACATTCGCCCGAGACGCGGATATCTCGAAGGGAACGTGTCGCGTCTCTTCATCAAGTGTTCAATCTCCAGATTTCAAAATTCAAAACCGCCGCGAATCCCACCCAGAGGGCGAGCGGTAGGAGCGCTAGCGACGCCGTGAGATCGATGCGTCTGAAACGATCGATCGTCGCCACGATCAGCAGCCATTGCGGCACGATATTGAATAGGCCGAGAAGTGGGTTCTCGAAGGCGAAGAAGCACCACGACCAAAGGATGTTCAGGAGGAGCTGCGCGAAGAACAATGTCATCGGGAGTCTCCTGTCTCCGCCGGAAGGCGTGCGGAGTATCCGCCAGGACGCCAAAGCCATTAATGCATAGAGGAGCGTCCAGGCTGGTCCGAAGACCCAGTCCGGCGGATTGAAGGACGGCTTTGTGAGGGAGGCGTACCACGTCGCGAGGTGCGGCAAGGTGGCGGCTTGTCCAAGTAGTACCGCAGCAAGGACCGGGACGACCGAGACCGTGACGGCGACCCACGGAGACAGGACTGAGTGCTTTTCGGTGACTGCCATCTAAAGCCTCGCTGGCCATTGAGGAAAGGAATAGACAAAGCTGCCGGGGCCGCCTTGGCGTCAGACGAACGCCTTGAACGATAGCGGCGGGTCGGGCGAGTTGTTCGCGCAGCGTTCGCAGGCGTAGTCGAGGACCGCGACAATCGTGCCTGCCTCTAAAGGTCTTGCGGGGACG
>JAGWJK010000784.1 GCA_028865845.1 Rhizobiaceae bacterium | reverse complement strand
GCACCGGAGGCGCCCGTTTGATCACCGCGCCACGCCGGCGCCTGCAATGGTCTTCACGATTTCCGGCTTCTAAACAGCGCGGCAATCGTTCCCGTGGACACACGGAGCAAATTTGTTACGGTCACGGCGCCGACATTATCGGGGAGGTCCGGCGAGTCGGTTCGCCGCGATTTGAGGATAGTGTCGATCTCATCAATAGTGGAGTTTGAGACCATGCTGGAAAGTTGGCGCTGGTTCGGACCGGAGGATCCGGTTACCCTCTCGCATGCCCGTCAGGCCGGTGCGCTTGGCGTCGTAACCGCCCTTCATCACATTTACGACGGCCGGGCCTGGACGCCGGATGACGTCGCCGAGCGCATGGCGATCATCAAGAAAGCGGGCATGGTCTGGTCCGTCTGCGAATCCATTCCCGTTACCTCGGCAATCAAGCTGCGGAATTCGAACTGGCGGCGATACGTCGACGCCTGGAAGATCAGCCTCGCCAATCTTGGCAAGGGTGGCGTCCCCGTCGTCTGCTACAATTTCATGCCGGTTGTCGACTGGACGCGCACGAACCTGCTCTACCCGACCGAAGTCGGCGGCCTTGCCCTGCGTTTCGACATGATCGATTTCATTGCTTACGACGTGTTCGTGCTGAAGCGACATGCAGCCGAGACAAGCTATCCGGCTGCCGCCGTCGAAGCCGCACAGAAGCGTCTTGCCGCCATGAGCGACGAGCAGATCGCATCGCTGGAGCGAAACGTCATCGCTGGGCTTCCCGGTGGCGAAGGCATCCACACGCGTGAGACGATCCGCGCTGAGATCGCCGCCTTCAACGACGTCTCCAGCGACGACATGCGCGCAAATCTGACGGAGTTCCTGAAGGAGATCGTGCCGGTTGCCGCGGAAAACAACGTGCGGCTGGCGATCCATCCCGACGACCCGCCGTTCTCGCTGTTCGGCCTGCCGCGCGTGGTCTCCACGCCGTCCGATGTTGAAGCGATTCTCGGCGCCGTCAATGAGGAGGCCAACGGCATCACGCTGTGCGCCGGCTCGTACGGCTCGCGACCTGATAACGATGTCGTCGGCATGGCCAAGCGGTTCGCGACCCGCATCCACTTTGCCCATCTTCGCAATGTCAGCAAGGAGCCGGACGGCTCATTCATCGAGTCGGAGCATTTGGCGGGCGACGTCAACATGGTGTCGCTGATCGGCGTGCTGCGAGCCGAGGAGCAGCGGCGTGCCGCCGCCGGCCGGACCGACAGCGTTATTCCGATGCGGCCGGATCACGGACATCTTCTGATCGACGACCAGAACAAGAAGGTCAATCCCGGCTATTCCTGCATCGGCCGCCTGAAGGGACTGGCAGAACTGCGCGGCGTGATCGCTGCCGTCGATCAGCTGACCGGTTACGCCGCGTGATATGAAACGCCGCAGGTGGGCAGCGCCCGATACGTCCGCCTGCGACGGTTTATCCGCCTGGAACTGGGCATCCGCTCGGAAAAATCAGCTGCCGCGGCATTCATCGCGGCCGCCTATCGGAAAAGTTTGCGGTATTGGCCGGGCGTCATTCCCGTTGCCCGACGGAACGCGCGGCTGAAACTCGCCTGGGATGAAAAGCAACTGCCGAACGCGATGTCGCTGAGCGCCATCTGCCCCGATGCCAATTGCGCCATCGATCTTTCGAGACGCTGCTGTGCCACATAGCGATGGGGTGGCATGCCCGTCGTCGCGGTGAACAATCGCGTAAAATGGAACAGGCTGAGGTTTGCGACAGCGGCCAGATCAGCAACGGTGATGTCCTCGTCGAGATGGGCGGCAACATAATCCCTGATCCGCCTCAGCCTGATATCGTCGAGACGGCGCACGGAACTTCGCGGAAGCTTCAGGCTCCAGCCATCACCATAGCTGTGGGCGAGACGGGCCGCGAGCATAAGGGAACAGGTTTCCACCAGCATGCGCCCGGAAGCGGTTTCGTTGCGGAGTTCCTCGATGACGGTAAGGCCGATCTGTCGGATCAGTTCGTCCTGGAAGCCGGCGCGATAATGGATCGAATGGGCCGGCGCCGGGGGCAGATCATATTCCTCGGCCAGAAGACTGAAGCGGCGGGCCGGCAAGTAAAGATGCAACACCTTCGGCAAAGGGACGGTCACGCGGATGTCGTTATCGGCGATGCCGATGGGCGACAACCAGATCGTCCCCGACACCGGTCGGGTCTCCTGACGTTCCCCTCCTCCGGTGCGAAGCACCAGACCATCGTTGCGTCCGCAGATCGCGATGGAAATTTCCACCTGCTGCGGCACAAGACCGGGCATCTCGCTTACCGGATGCGACCGAAGTTCGGCCGCAAGTTCTGACCAGCCGCGCCCGGCGGAGGAGAGCAATAGCGCCGCGTGCGGATATTTTGTCGGTCCATGCGCCTCAAGTTCCATCGAACTTTCCTCGAATTGCTGCGCGCAAGGAAGGGGCGTGCGAAGGCGATGCCTCCGCGCCTGTCAAGCGCGCCGGATGATGATCGAATTATAGTATCTTGCGATTCAATCGCGTGATATTTAAAATATAGCACCGAGCGCTTCTGTCAAGCGCTTGCGATTCAATCGCGTGATAGTTAGATGAGTGGAAGAGCCAGACGGCCACCGCAATCGGAGACCACATCCGTGTCGAAACAAGGCGATGAAGATGAAAGAGTGCTGCAACCGGACGATTTCGTCTGCTTTGCGATCTATTCCGCCGGTCACGCATTCAGCCGCGTTTACAAGCCGCTGCTGAAAGCGCTGGGCCTTACCTATCCGCAATATATCGTCATGGTGGCGTTGTGGGCGGAAGACGATCAGACCGTGGGTGCGCTCTGCGACAGGCTTTTCCTGGAATCCAGCACCATAACGCCCCTCTTGAAGCGGCTGCAGGCCATGGGCTACGTGGTGCGCAACCGCGACCCGGCGGACGAGCGTCTGGTTCGCATCGGCTTGACGGAGACCGGTCGCGCCATGCAGGCAAAGGCGCGCGACTATCCTGCCTGCGTCGACGGCGCAACAGGGTTGGCGCCCCCTGCACTGCAAAAGCTGAAGACGCAGATATTGGAAGTGCGCCGGAGCCTGATCGATAATGCGGAATCGCAGGACTGACGTAATCGCCGTCAACACATCGCATTTTGCTGCAACCGCATTCGTTCAAGTCGCCGTCGTCTCGATGCGATCGATCCCGGCGGCACGGTAGACCGCCATGGAAATCAGCCAGCTCAGTACGAATATGCCGACGATGGCATAGCCGAAATTGGCGAG
>JAGWJK010000783.1 GCA_028865845.1 Rhizobiaceae bacterium | reverse complement strand
GCCGGCGACCCCAATCTAATGGACGAGACCGTGCGCATGGCTGCGGCGCATGGCGTCAGTATCGGCGCCCACCCCGTTTACCATGATCTGCAAGGGTTCGGACGCCGCAAGATCAACGGCACCAGCCGCGAGATCGTCAACGATTTGGTCTACCAGGTGGGCGCGCTGCGGGAATTTGCCAGACGTCATGACGTCCCGGTGCAGCATGTGAAGCCGCATGGCGCACTCTACATGGAGCTTGCCGCCAATCCCGATCTTTCACAGCTCTTCGTGCAATATATGCGCACGGTGGCTCCGAACATGTTCGTCTTCTGTATGGATCGTTCCGCCACCTGCCTTGCTGCGGAGGAGGCCGGCCAGCCGGTCGTACGTGAATTTTATGCCGACCGCGACTACGGCGATACCGGTTGGATCGTCTTCACGCGGGATGCCGGTCGTCCTGATCCGAAGGCTATTGCGCGGAAAGTGCTGCGAGCCTGCACCGAAGGCGTGGTTCGCACCGTCAGCGGCGTGGACGTTCCGATCGCCTTCGATTCCATCTGTTTTCATTCCGACACATTGGGTGCGCTCGAGATCGTTCGGCATATCCGCGAGGCGCTTATCGCCGAGGGTATTCGTATCGCACCCGTTTCACAGATATTGAACAACGACACCATGCGGAGGCCCCATGAGCAAGCTTGAGATCAGATCACCTCTTCCGGGGACCTTCTATAGGGCCTCGTCTCCGGATGTGCCGCCGTTCAAAACCGAAGGCGACGCCGTCGCGGCAGATGACACGATCGGGCTGATCGAGGTCATGAAAACCTTTCAGCAGATCCCGGCCGGGCTCGACGGCAAGAACATCATTTTTCTCGTCGACAACGAAGAGCCTGTCATGGCGGGCCAGGTCATCGCGGAGGTGGACCCATGACCATCCGGTCGGTTCTGATCGCCAATCGCGGCGAAATCGCCGTCCGGATCATAAAGGCGGCAAAGGCGCTCGGCATTCGCACCGTGCAGGTCCATAGCGCTGCGGATGCAGACATGCTTGCCGTCAAGCTGGCCGACGAGGCGATCGACATCGGCTCGCCGGCTCCGAAGAAATCCTATCTGAACATCGAGGCCATCGTCTCGGCAGCGCGGTCGGCAGGCGTGGATGCCATTCACCCCGGCTATGGCTTCCTCTCCGAAAACGGGGATTTTGCCGATGCCGTCGAAGCCGCAGGCATGATCTTCGTCGGGCCGAGTGGCAAGGCTATCCGGCTGCTCGGCGACAAGGTCGCCGCCCGTGAGATCGCACAACGCGCCGGCGTGCCGACTGTACCGGGAAGCGATGGCCGCGTCGCCGATATTGGAGCGGCTGAGGCGGTTGCCGAACGCACGGGGTTTCCCGTCATGATCAAGGCCGCGGCCGGCGGCGGGGGGCGCGGCATTCGCATCGTTCAGTCGCTGAGCGAACTTAGGGAACAGTTTCCGCTTGCATCAGCCGAGGCGGCTGCGGCTTTCGGCGATGGCGGCCTCTATATGGAAAAAGTCATCACCCGCGCCCGCCACATCGAGGTGCAGATTTTCGGCGACGGGCAGAACTTCGTGCATTGCTTCGAACGTGAATGCTCGCTGCAGCGCCGCCGCCAGAAGGTGTGGGAGGAAGCGCAGGCCTTTTTGCTGCCCGATGATATCAGGCAGCATCTTTGCGCCAGTGCCGTCGCACTTGCGGCCGAGGTCGGCTATCGCGGAGCGGGAACGGTCGAATATCTCTATGACGAAGATAGCCGTGAATTCTATTTTATCGAGGTGAATACGCGCATCCAGGTCGAGCACCCGGTGACCGAGATGATTACCGGCATCGATCTGGTGCAGGAGATGTTCAAGGTGGCGGGCGGTGCTGCCCTCTCGCTGTCGCAGTCGGATGTTCGCACGCGCGGTCATGCCATCGAATGCCGCATCAATGCCGAGGATCCCGCCAAGGGGTTCCTGCCGGCGCCAGGCACTGTCACGCGACTTTCAATCCCCGAAGGCGAAGGCATCCGTTTCGATACGATGCTTTACGCCGGCTACACCGTGCCGCCCTTTTATGACTCGCTTCTCGGCAAGCTGATCGTCTGGGCCGAGGATCGCAATGCCTGCCTCGACAGGCTGGCAATCGCGCTCTCCGGGCTCACGATCGACGGCTTGCCGACGACGATCCCGCTGCATCTTGCTCTTGCCCGGGATCCATCGGTACGCAAGGGCGCATTCCATACGCGTTTTCTCGAATCCTGGCTGGAGACCGATTTTGCTGCGGTTGACGGCATAGCTGCGGAGGTTGCCTGATGCCTGCTCGCTTTACGTTCGGAGGTGACGAGCATCTCTTCGTCGAATGCAGCGACGAGATGTCCCTCGAGGCCTTCTTCAAGAGCCTGTCGATGGCCAGGGGCGTGCGCGAAAGCGCCATCAAGGGGGTGACGGAAATCTGCCCTGCCAATGCCTCCTTCCAGATCAAGTTCAATCCGGATCTGATCAAGCCGGACGATCTCCTGCGCGAGGTCAAGGCAATCGAGGGTGCGGCTGAAAAGGCGGAGCCGGTCATCACCACCCGCATCGTCGAAATCCCGGTCTTCTACAACGACCCGTGGACGCATGAGACGCTCATGCGCTTCCGCGAGCGGCATCAGGAGCCTGGTGGCACGGATCTCGACTATGCCACCGGGATCAACGGCTATGGTGCGGTCGAGGACTTCGTCGCCGCACATGCCGGCTCGCCCTGGTTCGTCTCCATGGTCGGTTTCGTCGCCGGCCTGCCGTTCATGTACCAGATGGTTGAGCGGCAGCGGCAGATCGAGGTGCCGAAATATCTGCGCCCGCGAACTGACACGCCGCGTTTGACGGTCGGTCATGGTGGCTGCTTCGGCTGCATTTATTCGGTGCGCGGGGCGGGTGGCTACCAGATGTTCGGCATCACCCCGATGCCGATTTTCGATCCCACCCAGTCGACGAGCTATCTGCGCGATTTCATGGTGTTTTTCCGTCCTGGCGACATCGTGAAATTCCGGCCGATCGATCGCGAAGGTTACGATCAGGCGGTCGAGGATGTCGACAAGGGTCGCTTCGCGCCGCCGATCCGCGAGGTCAGTTTCGATCTCAGGCAATACCAGGCCGATATCGACGGCTATAACGCCAAGCTGGAGGGCGCGCTGCATGGCCATTAAGGTTCTTCATCACGGCCTCTCGACGACAGTCCAGGATCTCGGACGGCCCGGTTATTTCCATCTGGGTATTCCCGTTGGCGGCGCGATGGATCGC
>JAGWJK010000782.1 GCA_028865845.1 Rhizobiaceae bacterium | reverse complement strand
AAAATTGACCTGCGGGAACTTGATGTTGCTGACCGAAATATTGACGACGCGGCCGAATTTCCGGTCGCACATGCCGGGTACGATTTTCTGGATCAGTTCGAGCGAGGAGAAGCAATGCGCCTCGAACCAATGGTCCCAATCGTAGCGGCTGAGCCCGCGAAAATCGGCCGGCGTCTGCCTGACGCCGGGATTGGTGACGAGAATATCGGGATCGGGGCATGCCGCCAGAACCTCTGCCCGACCGGCCGGCGTGGTAACGTCAGCGGCGACGAAATTGGCCGAAACGCCATACCGCTCGGCGATATCATCTGCCGCACGTTTCAGCGTCTCGGCGCTGCGCGCCACCAGCGTAACGGCAACGCCCTCCAGCGCCAGCGCTTCTGCCGCGGCATGGCCGAGGCCCTTGCTGCCGCCGCAGACCAGCGCGTGCCGTCCCCTGATCCCAAGATCCATGTTTGCCTCCCCTTTTATCGTTATGGCGCAAACGAGCCGGCGAGCAATCGCGACGGCACCCGGAACCGGCCGGCAACGTCCTTCAGCTGCTCCCGCTCGGTGATCACTTCCGCCGATGTGCCGGAGACCAGCACGGTTGCCGGCAGAAGCTGGGCGTTATAGCGGGCAGCCGAAGACTCGGTGTAACCGCCTGCATCGAGGAAGGCGACGAAGTCGCCACGCGCCAGCGCCGGCATTTGCCGATGCGGCCCGATCTCATCGGAATTACACAGCGGCCCGACCAGATCGACCGTTTCCGTCGGAGCAGCGCCGGCATTCTTGACCGGAACGGAGTGATAGTACCAGTCCAGCACGGCCGCCCAGGAAAGATGGTTGGTCGAGATATCCAGATTGACCCATTTCTTGGTCGTTCCGGTTTTAACCGCCCCGACCCTGCCGACGGCAACGCCAGCAGGACCGGACAGAGCACGACCCGGCTCCAGACGCAACTTCGGGAGCGGCAGGCCAAGCTTTTCCGCTTCCTCCTTGATCGCGGCGGCACAAAGGCGGGCATAGTCGTCGGGCTTCGGAGCATTCGGCCCGTCGAGCTGGCTGTTCGGACCGGTTCCATACCATTTGCCAAATGTCCAACCGCCGCCGATGTCGATGCAGGGCGGCGTCCAGCCGGTATTGTCGCGGATATAGCCGGACCAGGTGATCATCTCCCGGGCCATGACGGCGAAATCTGCCGGATCATTCGACATGCGGCTGAGGTGGAAATGCGTTTCCTTGAGGTTGATCCGCGGCATGGTCTTGGCGCGGTTGACGATCTCGACCGTCTGCTCGCGGCTCATGCCCCATTTGGTGCTGTCGCTTTGCTGCTTCAGCGTACCCGGACCATGCATGGCAACGCCGGTGCGATTGCGAAGCGGCTCCAGATCAAGCTTCAGGCGGATGCCGATATCGACGTCGCAATCCAGCCGCGTGGCGATTTCAACGATCCTGTCGAGTTCGTCCATTGCATCGATATTAATGCAAAGGCCGTTGGCGACCGCCATTTCCAGCTCTTCGTCCTGCTTGTTGGAGCCGTTGAGCACCAGGCTTTTCGGATTGGTGCCGGCGAGCAGCGCCATATACATTTCTTGGGCACCGAAGCAATCGCCGCCGGCCCCTTCCTGGTTCATGATATGGCGGATGGCGAGACCGTTGTTCGACTTGTTGGCGAACAGGATTTCCGTTTCGGGATAGTACTTCTGGAAGGCATCACGGAACGCGCGGTAATTGTGCCGTAGCTGGTTTTCCGAGATGATGTAGAGCGGCGTGCCGTATTTTTCAGCCAGATCCTGTACGTCGCAGCCGTCGACGAAGAGGTTGCCGTTGGGGCCGATGCCGATGAATTCACCGAATGTCGTGCTGTAGTTGACCGGTTTCAGTTCCGGCGCGCGAAGCTTGGCATGGGGCATGGTGATCTCCCTGTTTAAATGTCCGATTAGAGCAGGCCGAGTTGCTTGAGGCCTTTTTCGAGGCCCTTCAGCGGCTCGCCTTCGAGCGCACGAAGCGGCCGGCGCGGCACGCCGCCACCGGGCAGGCCCATCATGTCCATTGCCGCCTTGGTCGACGGATAGAGCGTACGGCCGCCTGATGTGCAGAGATCGGTGAGCCGGCGTCCCATCGCCTGCATCTCGGCGGCCTTGGCCGCATCACCCTTCTTCGGAGCGAAATAAAGGTCGAGCCCACCATGCGGCCACATGTTGGGGAAGCAATCCACGGTGCCGTCGGCACCGAGATCAACAGCCGGCACGCCGAATACCGACGACGGGCCGCAGAAAACCCTCAGCTTGTCGCGGACGGCGAGGAAGGTGCTGTAGTAATTGTTCCAGTCGCCAGAGCTCTCCTTGACGGCAACCACCTTGTCGAGATCGGCAAGCCGGGCAACCAGGGCCGGCAGGAGCGCATTCACCGCATTGCCGGGAATATTGTAGACTGCAAGCGGCAGGCCGACGCGATCGTTGACATCGCTGTAATGAGCGAAGATCTCGTCGTCGGTCAGCTTGACGAAGTAAGGCGGCACGAGGAGCGCGCCGTCGACGCCAAGCTTCTCGGCTGCATTGGTAAGATCGACCGTCTCGTCGACGGTGACGGCACCGGTGCCGACGATCAGCGTTCCCTTGCCCTTCATAACTTCGGCGGAAATGGCATAGAGCCGCTTGCGCTCGGCATTCGAAAGCGCCCAGAATTCGCCGGTGCAGCCGCCGGCGACGATACCGGTGGCCCCTTCCTTCAGCAGGCGTTCGACATTGCCCGCGAACGCCTTGTCGTCGATCGCGCCATCCCTCGTGAAGGGCGTGGTGACGGCGGGCATCGGGCCTGTCCAGTTGACACTGTTCCTGTCCATGATCAGTCCTTCCCGCTCACTTCGCCCAGAGCTTTTCGCGAACGAGCTCGTCCATCACCGCGTCGACCGCGGCGCGCGTCTTCGCCACGACTTCCTCGATCTCGGCCTCGTTGATGATAAAGGGCGGCGAGAAGGAGATCGTGTCGGCATGCGGCAGGGCACGCGTGATGATGCCGCGATCGCGGGCCTGCTTGACGATGCGCGCAGCGATTTTCAGGGCCGGATCGAACTTGGTCATCGGGTTCTTGTCGGCGACGAATTCGAGCGCGGCGATGAGCTTGCGGCCGCGGATTTCACCGACCAGCGGATGATCGGCAAAGGCCTGCTGCAGTCTGGCATGGAGCAGATCGCCCATTGCCGCCGCTTTTTCGATCAGGCCGCCTTCTTCGATCAGTTGCAGATTGACGAGTGCCGCCGCCGCCGCCAGCGGATGGGCC
>JAGWJK010000781.1 GCA_028865845.1 Rhizobiaceae bacterium | reverse complement strand
GTCTTTCCGTGAGGATCGTCAGCGCCATGCCGACGCCCTCTCGCGCCTGATAGCTCTCCAGCATCATCTCCCGCTGCTCTTCCGGTACAAGCACCGGAACCGGAGGCGCGGGCGCGATCAAAACCAGCCCGACAAGACCATCGGGTCGAGTCGCGGCGAGAAGCTGGGCTATCTTGCCGCCCATCGAATGGCCGACCAGCACGTAGCGTCGAAGCCCAAGTTTCGCAATCAGCGCCGCTGTATCGGCGGCATAGGCGTCCAAGGTGAAATCGCCGGTCTTTGCCGAGCCTCCCCAGCCGCGCTGATCGAAGGCGATGCAGCGGAACGAGGGCGACAATTGCTCGATGACGTCTCGGGCGGTTTTGCTGCTGCCGCCCCAATAGTGAAGAAAAACGAGGGCGATGTCTCCTTCGCCGTCTTCGAGAATGTTGAGCGACGCGCCGTTGACGTCGAGCCAGTAGGTTTTCATGGCCTCTTCCTTTTCCGGTTTGGACTACGGCGACCATGCCAAAACAAGCACCATTCGATAATCTGGTTTTGATTTATTTCATTCCGTCGTATCATTTAGGAATGGCGCTCGATACACTGACAAGTATGACGGTCTTCCGGCAGATCGCCGAACGCGGCAGCCTTGCCGCAGCCGCCCGTGTGACCGGCCTTTCGGCAGAGATGGCCGGCCATCATCTGCGATCGCTGGAGACGCGGCTTGGGGTGCGATTGGTCAACAGAACGACGCGGCGACTCAATCTCACCGATGCCGGGCGAAGCTATTACCGGCGTTGTGTTGCGGTTCTCGACGAAATCGCGCTTGCCGAGGCCGAGGCTGGCCAGCAGCAGGCGGTCGCCAAGGGGCATATCAAGATCGCCGCACCGCTCGCCTTCGCGACATCGATGCTGGCGGAGCCGATCGCTGCCTTCAGCGAACGGCATCCGCAGGTTTCCGTCGAAATCGATCTCTCCGAGCGCAATGTCGGCCTTGTCGAGGAAGGATACGATCTTGCGCTCAGGATCGGCGATCTCGCAGATTCAGGCCTGATCATCAGGCGTATCGCCACTTTCCCGCTCATCCTGGTTGCCGCTCCGGGCTATCTCGAACGGCACCCGGCTCCGATGCATCCCACTGACATCGCCGATCATGATGTGCTGATCTACACGCAGACAGGAAATCCGAGGCTCTGGCAATTTACAGGCGCCGACGGCGCTCGTGTGGATGTCGCGGTCAGCGGCAGATTGTCGGCCTCCGACATAGAATTCCTGATGAGACTGGCTCTGCAGGGACATGGCCTGCTGCAGGTTCCGGCATTCCTGTTGAAGGATCACCTCGCTGAAGGCAATCTCGTTTCGCTGCTGGGCGAATGGCAGACGCGGTTGTTGCCGCTGCATGTCGTGCTTCCGCATCGCACATTGCTGCCCGTTGCGGTCCGCAGTTTTTCCGATTTCCTGGCGGGCTGGTTCGATGGATCGCGGGAGACCCGGTGACAGGTAGCCGCAGTGGCTTTTCTTCACGCCGGAAGTTTTTCCGTTAGGCTCTGTCGAATTCATCCGAGCCGAAACGACTAGGAGAAGACCGATCGGCCGCAAACCACAGAGGAGGAATGTCCATGCGCCTGGATGCAATTGAGGTCATCACGTTGTTCGTCGACGATATCGGCGATGCCAAGGCCTTCTATCAAAAGGTCTTCGCATCCGAGATCATCTTCCAGGACGAGGTCTCGGCGGTCCTGAAATTTTCGGGCGTGATGATCAATCTGCTTGCGGCGACACAAGCGCCCGAGCTGGTCGAGCCGCTGGGCGTCGCCGCGCCAGGGTCGGGTGCACGTGCCATGTTCACCATCAAGGTTGATGATGTCGATGCCGTCTGTGTGCAACTGGGTAGTCTTGGGGTTTCCTTGTTGAACGGGCCGATCGATCGGCCATGGGGACGTCGAACCGCAGCCTTTGCCGATCCCTCCGGCCATGCCTGGGAAGTTGCGCAGGAATTGCGATAGCTGCGGAATAAATTCGATGGCAATGTCGAAATCGTCGTGGCTTGGACGTCTTTAGATCGCAGGCACGCATCGCATCGATGAGGCCGCCGCATACGCCCTATCAACATCCTCGGCTTGGAGGTCATGTGGCATGAGCATTTCCTATCGTTGGGTCATTGTCGGGGCCGGTGCGCTGATGACCTGTGTCGCCCTCGGCGCCATGTTCTCGCTGGCGATTTTCCAGCTGCCGATCGCAACGGCGACCAGCTGGTCGCATGTCGGCATCGCGAGCGCTATGACGCTCAATTTCATCGTCATGGGGATCGGCGGGTTCATGTGGGGAGCGGCGAGCGATCGTTTCGGTCCCCGCGTCGTGGTGCTGATCGGCGCCGTCCTTCTCGGATTGGCGCTGGTGCTCGCCAGTCGAGCCACGTCGCTGCTGCAGTTTCAGCTGACCTACGGCATTCTCGTCGGCTTGGCGGCCAGTGCGTTTTTCGCGCCGATGATTGCCGCGACGACAGCATGGTTCGAGACCAACCGCAGCCTGGCGGTATCCCTCGTTTCTGCCGGCATGGGCGTGGCGCCGATGACGATCTCGCCCTTTGCGCGCTGGTTGATCTCTGCCTATGAGTGGCGTCCCGCCATGCTGATCATCGGCGTCATGGCCTGGATCTTGCTCGTACCGGCGGCTCTGCTCGTGCGGCGCGCGCCGGTCGAGACTGGAAATCCTGGCGGCGACTTGGCATCGGACGGTGTCCAAGCGCCGTTGTCACAGGTTTTCCGATCCCCGCAATTCATCGTCCTCGGACTGACATTCTTCGCCTGCTGTGCGGCGCATTCGGGGCCGATTTTCCACATGGTAAGCTACGCCTCGATCTGCGGTGTCGCACCGATGGCAGCGGTCAGCATCTACAGCGTCGAAGGTCTGGCCGGCCTCGGCGGCAGGCTTCTCTATGGCAGTCTTGCCGACAGGATCGGCGTGAAACCGGTTCTGGTCGCCGGACTTCTGGTGCAGGCGGCTGCCCTCGCGACCTATCTCCTCGTCAGCCGGCTGGGTGAATTCTACGCGCTCGCCGTTATCTTCGGCAGCGCCTATGGCGGCGTGATGCCGCTCTATGCCGTGCTTGCCCGGGAATATTTCGGACCGCGCGTCATCGGCACCGTGTTTGGCGCCGCCACCATGTTGTCGAGCATCGGCATGGCGTTCGGCCCGCTGATCGGCGGTTGGATCTTCGATACGTTCGCCAACTACTCCTGGCTGTTCATCGGCTCGTCACTGGTGGGTCTCGGCGCGGCCG
>JAGWJK010000780.1 GCA_028865845.1 Rhizobiaceae bacterium | reverse complement strand
TAAAGTCCGCAACACAAGCGTGCCCTCAGTAACGCTTGACTCATCTCGCACAAAGCGTTGCGGCCCAATCCGCAACGCTATTTCCTGCAGCTAGTTTCCTTTCGGCAGCCGATCATGAACACTCATCGATCTCCAGTTCAACAGTTTACAAAATTGCCTCGATCGAGCGCTGCTGAACGCGCGCTCCGTTTCAGTCTCCCGTTCGCCGTTCTAATCGCGGTCTGGTACGTCGCCGTCGCCGTTTCCCACGCGCCATTGGCGATCTTCCCCCAAGTCACGGATGTGCTTCGTGCCCTGGAGCGAATGGCGCGATCAGGTGACCTGCTTAGCGGATTGCTTGCGAGCCTAGGCCGCATTGCGTCTGGCGTCGCGCTCGCGGTGTGCACCGCCATCCCCTTCGGCTTGTTGATGGGCTCCTCGAAATCAGTGTCGGATCTGTTAGCACCGCTGATGCGCTTCTTCGTTGCGATTTCAGGCATCGCATGGCTGCCGCTCGCCACGCTCTGGCTTGGCTACGGCTACTCGGTAGGTCTTTTCATCATATGGAATGCCGTCTTTTTTCCAATCACCTATCACACGATGCTCGGCGTCCGCAGCATCAATCCCAACATCCGGCGCGCTGCCCTGACGCTGGGCACGGGCAAAGTCCAGCTCTATTACGAAGTACTTCTTCCCGGCGCATTGCCGATGATCGTCACAGGATTGCGGATAGGCGTCGGGTTCGGCTGGCGGTCCTTGATCGTCGCCGAGATGATCGCTGCAAACCAAGGACTGGCCTACAGTTTGTTTCTGGCGCAGCAGAACTATGACACCGCCGAGGTCGTGGCCATCATGATCATCATCGGAGCTCTTTGGCTGCTAACGGATAAGCTGATCCTCGAGCGTATCGAGAAGGTCACAATCCAGCGCTGGGGGATGAGAAAGGCTGCAGCATGACCCAGAACCTCGCCGCAATCGGAACGACGACGCCAGTTATGTCTAAGCCAACAAGTGTCAAGCGCAGGATCAAGGGCAAAGGGCTGATCCCGTTCGCGATCATTGCCATAGCCTGGTACATTGTCGCCCGCCTAAACGTCTTCCCAAGCGCCTTTTTCGCCGGGCCGACCGAGGTGGCGTCAAGGGCCTGGACAATGATCATCGAAGGGATCCTCACAGATTACCTTTTCACGTCAGTCCTGCGTCTTGTCGAGGGGGCAGCCTGGGGTCTCACTGTCGGAATAGCAGCCGGCTATGCCATAGGACTCAATCGGCACATTCGCCGGTTCTTCTGGCCGTTGCTTCTCTTCTTCCAGGCCGTTGCTGATATTGCGTGGTTGCCTTTGGTCATCCTCTGGTTCGGCTTCAGTCCAACGTCGGTCAATCTCATAGTGGTTTATTCGGTTATCTTCCCGGTCATAGTTGGGATAGTCGCGGGCATCGACGGTCTACCAGAGAACCTGCTTCGCGCAGCGCGGACACTGGGCGCCTCTCGTCGTCAAATCTTCTTCGAAGTCATTGTACCTGGATCCTTTGCATCCGCCGCCAGCGGCATCAGGACGGGGCTCGGCTTTGGATGGCGAGCGCTCATAGCTGCCGAAATCATCGTCGGAACAAGCGGGATCGGCTTCATGATGTTCGACGCCAGGCGTGCCGGTCACGTGACTGAGATATTCCTCGGAATGCTGATCCTTGGTGCACTTTGGTATGCGATCGATGCAGTCCTCCTCGCACCGCTGGAGAAAGCGACGGTCGAGCGGTGGGGAATCGTCGGCAGAATTGAAAACTAATTGGTGGAACTCAAAATGACACGCGATGAACCGTTGCTTGATATTCAGAATCTGAGGTTGCGATATGAGGACCCCTACACTGGGACCGTGCTCGCCGCGATCGAAGACGTCTCCTTCACAAGCACGCCAGGGCAGTTCGTTTCTATCCTCGGTCCGAGCGGTTGCGGTAAGACGACGATCCTCAATATCGTTGCCGGCTTTCTCGCGCCGACCAACGGCAGAGTGCAGCTTTCGGGATCCCCCATCAGTGGTCCGGGGGCGGATCGGGGAATGGTGTTCCAGAACTTTGCGCTCTTTCCGTGGTATACGGTGCTCGGAAACGTCGCCTTCGGACCGAAGATGAAGGGAGCCCCGCGGCAAGAGCGGGAAGATATCGCCCGTGAGTACATCCGTATGGTCGGTCTCTCGGGCTTTGAAGATCGATATCCCCACGAACTCTCTGGCGGAATGCAGCAGCGCGTCGGGGTCGCCAGGGCGTTGGCGAATTCACCGGCCGTAATGTTGATGGACGAGCCCTTCGCCAGCATCGATGCTCTGACGCGCCGAACCCTTCAGGAGGATCTAAACGGCATTTGGCAAAAACAGGGTCAGACGATCCTCTTCGTGACACACGATGTCGCGGAGGCCGTTTTCCTTTCAAGTCAGATCGTTGTGCTAACGGCCAAACCAACGCGTGTGCGAGAGATCGTGCAAATCGATCTTCCGGCCAAACGGACATGGCAGAACCTCCACGCGGACCCGAAATTCAACGGCTATATTCGAGACATATCGCGCCTTCTAGGCATTGACGACAGAACGGGAGAAATCTCCGATGTGGCGTAGCGTGCTAACATCGAGGTTGGCTTTTTGGATCGAAGCAATCCTTGTGGCCGCCCTGACCTATAACCTTTGGCTATTCTTTACCGCCGACAGCCGGCTCGCGCCGGACGTCTTGGAGAAGGCAGAAAAGAATGGGAAAATAGCCGTGAATGTCGAGCTGCCGTTTCCGCCTGAACGATTTCACATCCTGAAGATCCAGGCATCGGGAAGTGTAAGCGGCGTGTCGAAGAATGTGATCCATGTTCGAAGCATCGACGCCGCGAATATTCGCAAACTCGCCGAGACATATTTCTGGATCGGCAAGATATCGGCAGATAATTCTTAAAGGCACGACCCGTGGAAATAATTGATGCACAAGTTCACGCGAACCAATTCGGTATCGATACCGCTGTCGGCATCATGGACGCCCTCGGCGTCAACGGTGCGGTGATCGACGAATGGCCATGGGTTCAGTTTCGTTTGCCAAACGGCGCATGGAGGCACGAGTTTCCAAAAGCTCAAGCTTTCGTGCGTGCCCATCCCAGCCGGTTCGCCTACGTAGGTCGAGTTGATCCACTAGATCCCGAGATGAAGGATATCATGGTCGACATGCGCGATTGGCCTGGGCTCCTCGCGCTGCGCGTCGATCGGCCCGAACCAGAAGAACTGGCAAACGATCGCTATGACGAGTTCTTTAAATCC
>JAGWJK010000779.1 GCA_028865845.1 Rhizobiaceae bacterium | reverse complement strand
CTCCCGACGAGGAGCACGCGGAGTGTGCCTTTCTTGGACCGCCGCAGGCAGATCGCGCCCGCCTGCTCGATATCGACCAGCCCACCGTCTGCGATCCGGCCGTTGTCCGTCGGAGCTTCTTGCAACACTGCGTTGCCTCCCGGTTCCAATCCGAGAAGAAAAATATCCGGTGAAGGTCCGCGAGTCCACCTGTTGCAGAGATGAGGGTCGGGGACGAGCCGCTTAACGACGCTCCGCCTTGGACGGCGCAATGTTTGCTTCTCCCGATCGGTGCCGGCGGGTGCAAATCACAACGCCCAATTAAGAGAACTTTTCCGATATTCTTCTTTTTTTCACCACCCTATAGTGCATTAGAATAAATACATATACTCTTGCCCGACATCGAACAGTCCCAGCCACGCAATCCCCGCAGCGAGGAGACTTTCCATGCCAGCCAATCAAATGATCGGATCGGTTCGCGTCACTCCGGCGAACGCCCAGCCCGGTGAAGCCGTACTGGTCGAGGCGCTGAACCCGGACGGAACTCCGGTCGACGCCTCGGTGAACACCATGATCAATGGCGTGCGCGGGACCAGGCGCTACCTGCAATATGACGGCCCGGGCACTTTCAATGTCAGCGCCGTCGCCGGCGATGGGAGCCAGGTCGAAAGCGCCAGTACTGCCGTCGTCGTGGCAGCCTCCCCCTGGCCAACAGTCGCGATACCCGAAGGGACGGCTGAACCATTGGCATTACCAGCCGCCATTCGGCGGTTGCCGCTCCTGTCGGCGACGCCTGTGCTTCAAGCGCGCGCGCCCTATCACCTCCAGTTTTCAGCACGCGACACGGACGATTTTTCCGCCAATGTCGCCACCCACTACCGCGACAACCCGGCCGTCGCCGAAAAACTCGACGCGGCGCTTGCTGTCCGCCTTTATCATTGGGATTTCGGCGACGGCACCACCGCCTCCACCGCGAGCGGCTTCATAGATCATGATTTTTCCGCCGCACTCGCTGTCGACGAAGAACATCGCCTGTTCGACGTCGCCTGCAGCATCGAGACGGCGAGTGCTGGAAACTTTTCCGTCAAGCGTACGCTGAGCGTCGTCAACGCGTATGCGGTTTGCCGCAATCGCGGCGTTGTCGCGCCGCCGGTCGTTTATGAAAGCCATGCCCGCAAGGTGCTCGCGGCTTTCGAGGCAAGCATCAGTGTGCAGAACATCGAGGCGACCTCCCTGTCGCTCGTCCGGCAACGCATCTTCTACGAGCGTAATGGAGCCGAAGTGACGGGGCCGGTGCAACCTCTACCAGCCTCCTTCGTGCTGAAACCACACGCGGCCACCACGCTCACTCTCTCCATCCCGTTCTCCCAAGTACCCGCGGATGCAACAGGCATCGGCGTCGTCCTTCTCGGCAAGGACGCCGAAGGCCGCGCGGTGCATGTGGAAACCTACCTCGACGTCGCACTGCCGGATCATCGCAGCAACGGCCTGCTGCTGCGCGGTATGGCGCTAACCCGGATCGCGGCCGTCGGCATCGATAAACTGCTGGTCCAGCCACCGCAGGAACAACCGCGACCCGACGAGCATGTCGGCACGGCCGCCCACGGCTTAAGAACTCTGGGCATCGACACTTTTCAAATTCGCCAGCGGGGTGTCGATTCCCATGTGACGGTTCGTCCGACAATCTCCGGCGGCGTGCGGACGCTAACTCCCGCCGTGCGTGACACCTTCCTGGAGGCAAACACGACGCCGCAGGTCTCGACCGGGTTCTCGCAGGTCTTTCGGCAATTGACCGACAACCCTGCGGCGCGCGACGCGCTCTTTACTGAAGTCAGCCCGTCGTCCACCTCGCGCTACGACTTCCGTCTCGCAGACATCGATGCAACCGCACTGCGCGGCCTATCGGATTTCGCCAAGAATTTGCGCCTGAATCTACCGGCTGTACGTGAGGGCGCAGATTGCGATCCCGACAACCTGCCCGACGCTGAGGATGGATGGACTTGCCAGATCAAGCAGAATGGCGGCAAGGACGAGATGATCGAATGGCACCGCCATGCCGGCTTCCTCAACGCCCGCAAGGGCGACCTGTTGCTGGCGCCAGGCGGCCCGTCGAGCTTCATCGGCGGGCTCCTGCGCCAAGTGTCGCCCCCACAGCATTACGGTCCTATCGGGATTATGACGCGCAACCACGATATGGTCACCCATTCGACCTTTTCCGAAGACCGTCTTAACGACCATCCGAACGGCAGCATCAGCCTGCCCTTCGGCTTGGCGGACGAGCCTGCGCCCACGGATGGCTTCGAGCCGGACGTTCTGCGCTACGGCTGGCCGGGCGTCGTCACCCAATGGGTGAAGGGTGCCGTCGGGCCTGAAGGCAAGCTCGCCGACCTGGCTCATATGCCGGCGCCCGGCCAGGCCGAGACGGAGATCGATGCCGTGGACCCGGAAGGCAAAGTCCGGCCAATCGCGCCCTTCAATAAATATGCAGAAACGAGCTTTTCTGCCGGCGAATGGGAGATCGTGCCGCCGCTTGTGGTGAAACCCGACCCATTGGAAGAGACGGACGAGGTCCGCGCCCGATTGCATTCCATCGCCGACGCCGCGCTCGCCGAGAATGGCAAAAGTCATTATCGCTTTTTTTGCTACACCGACGCTGGAATAGGTCTGACGCTGGCCGCTCCCCCGGAGGCGGGCTGGGCGAGCGGCACCTTCCCGAGCGTCTGCTCTTCCTTCATCTGGACGGTGTTGTCGCGCGCCGGCGTCCACATGGAGGCGTCGCAGCCGATGACCACAAGCGCCGATCTTGAGCCAAGGGACATTAGCGGCGGTGCGGAGGTCGGCGACCAGTCCCTTGACGGGCTCTATTTATACCGCGCCGAAGAGCGGGAGGTTGCTGCCCAATGGCTGCATGAGAAGCTGAAGACCAAGGTTGCCGGAGAATTGAAGGATCGGGTAAAGGCGGCCGCAGCCAAAGCCGGCGTCGATCTTACCGACCAGCTCACCGGGCTCGCTGGCAGCCTGATCGAGGGCTTTTCCGATATTGGCGATGATGTCGCCAACCAGATGGTCAACGCCTTCGCTTCCGACGACGCGTCGACTTCAGCCAAGGATTCCGACGCCTGGAAACATCTGGCCGACTCGCGCGCCGTCAGCCCGGACAATACAATGTTTTGGGACGAACCCTCGACGGGCGGTCTCTACGGCTACGTCGTTCCGGCGGCCTACGCACTGGGGCGCGTCGAACAGGCGCCCCATTATGTCTGGAAATACGTGCCCACCCACGGCGC
>JAGWJK010000778.1 GCA_028865845.1 Rhizobiaceae bacterium | reverse complement strand
GAGCGAAATTCGCCTGTATGTGACGACGACCGAGAAAGATGCCGAACGGATTCTCGATCTGATGACGCCGGTGTTCGAAGAGGAAGAGCTTCCGATCGCCACCACCGAGATCGATGAAAAGAAGGATATCTGGGAAGCGTCGATCTATCTCTACGCCGAGGACGAGGAAGATGTTCGTGCGCGCTTCGAAGCGCTGCTGAAGCCAGCCTTTCCTGCACTCACGATCGAGAAGGAAATCATTCCCGACGTCGACTGGATCGCGAAATCGCTGGAAGGGCTGAAGCCGGTGCGGGCGGGGCGCTTCCTGGTGCACGGCTCACACGACCGCGACAAGGTCGGTCCAAGCGATATCGCCATCGAGATCGATGCCGGACAGGCGTTTGGCACCGGCCATCACGGAACGACCGCGGGCTGCCTGGAGACGATCGAGAAGGTGCTTGCGAGCCGCCGGGTGCGCAACGCGCTCGATCTCGGCACCGGCAGCGGCGTGCTGGCGATCGGCGTGCGCAAGCTTCGCAATATCCCGGTGCTTGCCACCGACATAGACCCGGTCGCCGTGCGCGTTGCCCGCGAGAATGTCCGCCGCAATGGAATTGCCACCGGTATCAGCCTGGAGACGGCGCCCGGGTTTCACTCCACATCCTTCTCCCGCCACGGGCCTTTCGACCTGATCATTGCCAACATCCTTGCCCGGCCACTGATCAAGATGGCGCCGCAGCTGGTCTCCCATCTCGCGCCGGGCGGATCGGTGATCCTCTCCGGCATCCTGGCTTCGCAGCGCTGGAAGGTGCTCGCGGCTTACAACGGCGCGCATATGCGCCATGTGTGCACGATCTGGCGCAATGGCTGGGTGACGATCCATCTCGATCGGCCGTAACCAGCCGGTCGAGAATATCGCGGTATTTCAGGAATCAGGCGGAAGCTTCCGTTGTGACAGCTTCAGGCCATCGGGTTCTCGCGTTCGGGGATTTTCACCGGCCTGCTGTGATCGACGCTTCGCCGAACCACTGGGATGCCGCCTTGGCAAATGTGTCCGCGTCAGGTGCGGACGCGCTGACCCAGGCAACGATGCCGTCTGGGCGGACGAGGACTGCACTTAATCCAAGTCTGTCTTCGTCATCGCCGGTGACATAAACTATCCGACCATTCCAGGCGCTTGCCGATGTTTGAAGCGGTTTACCGGCGCCGAAGTCCACCAGCAGCCCTTTTCCGCCTCTCAGGCGCTCGCCGAGCCGTTTCCCATCAGACAGTTTGAAATCCGGGACACTGCGGCCGATGAGTGGGTGTCCAGCGCCCAGATCGTAGCGGAGCGACATTCCCCATACACGCTCCGCGAAATAGGTCGCGCCATCGCCGGTCTCGATGAGATCGCGGATGATCGCCTCCAGCGCGCGCGAACTCCTGCTCGGCCGCATCAGGCCGACTTGCGCGCGTGACCAATCAAGAACCTGCGCTCCGATCGGGTGCCGTTCACCCGAATAGGAATCCAAGAGAGCGTCCGGTGCCTCGCCGCGGATGGTTGCCGCAAGCTTCCAGCCCAGGTTCATCGCATCGCCAAGCCCGAGGTTGAGCCCCTGGCCGCCTAAAGGCGAATGGATATGTGCAGCGTCACCGGCAAGCAGAACCCGTCTGTTGCGATAGGTCGTCGCCTGAAAGGCACGGTCGGTCCATGTGGTGGCGAGCTTGAGGGCTGTTACGGTGACATCGGTACCGGAAACGCGGCGCAAGACCGCCTGCACGTGTTCCGACGTGATTGGATGTGTTCGATGGAACGCGCCGCCGTCGAAATCGACCAAGGCGATCGTATCGGGCCGTTGATAGGTGTACATGCCCGTCGGCGTGTAGTGGCGGCCAGGATTGAGCTTATCCAGATCCGCCATCTCGACCATTACGGAATAGCCGGTGAACTCGGCATCGGTGCCGACGAATTCGAAGCCGCCTGCCTTGCGCACAGTGCTTCGGCCACCGTCACAGCCGACGAGCCAGCATCCGAGAAACGTCTCACCTGCCGTTCGGACGGTTACGACTTCATCCGACTGCTCGAAGCTCTCCACGCCAAGGCCGCGCCGGATGTCGATATCCAGCATATTCGCGCGGGCTGTCAGAACAGATTCGATCTGTTCCATGCTGGTCGCCAAATTGGTGGGCAGTTCTGTTGGCAGGCGATACGGCCATTTCGATCCATCGATCTTGTCGTGGAAAAACTGGATGCCGGCGAAGTGGCCACCGGGCTTGCGCTGCTGATCCATCCAGTGCGCCGACATTGGCGTGCCACTATCTTCCGATTGCCTACGCGCGGGTGACGGGACTGTAATGTCGTCCAGCAATCCGCGGCGGTAGAGCGCTTCGATGGTGGGTGTCGAGAGGCCGCGCATACCGAAGGGGAGGCCTTTCAGGCGGGAATGCGGATCCCGGGCTTGCTCAAGCACCAGCACCGAGAGGCCGGCAAGGCGCAGCTCGCAGGCGAGAAACAGGCCGACGGGGCCGGCACCAGCAATCACGACATCATAAATATTGGACAAGTCCGGCATGAACTACTCCTGTTCGGTTGTTCGACCGGAGCAGTTCGTCGATTTGAGAACCACACGGACGAACAATGAGACGCTTGAACAGCGTCCGAGTTCGTCGTGGGACTCATGCGCAAAGCATGGACAGAGCTTTCGTTTCCGAAAGGACTTGGGCTAGACCACACCAAGTCGTGCCTTTTTCGACACCGCCCATATATCGTCGAAACAATCAGCCGGCAAGAGACATCGGTGCGCCTTGATGCCATGCGCGAAAGCGCCTGCTGCGGGCGGCTAGATACCTAATCTCCCTTCCGAGAGGCCACTTAGGATTTTAGGATTGCCGAGAAGCGCGGATCGAAGGCATGCACGATCGGTCCTGCTGCCGCGCCCCGCGCGACCGCCCAGGGATCAGTGATGCCGAGCTGCAGGCGCGGCAGCAGACGATCGCTTCGGTTCGAGTTGGAGGGTAGCAGCGGCTCGATGCTTTGCACCAGCTTTCGTGCCAGTACTTCTGGCGCACCACCCGACAGGATGACCGTCTGCGGGTCGAAAATCGTTTCGATGAGGTGCACAGTCCATCGGAGATCGATCGCCGCCTTTTCGATCCAAGCGAGGACGTCGGGATCATCGTTGGCGGCGCGTTCGTTGATGACGGCATAAGTATCCGCAGCCGTGGGATCAATGCCCAAATGCTGGTAGAGGGAGGCGAGGGAAGCACGATGCTCCAGGGGCGTCTGCTTGCCGGCAACCGCGAGCAGCG
>JAGWJK010000777.1 GCA_028865845.1 Rhizobiaceae bacterium | reverse complement strand
AGCGAACTCATTCCCATTCAGCAGGACACAATTGACCTTTTGCAGAAAGCCGGACAGTTCAAGGGCAAGGAGCTAAGGGCAGAAGAGGAGTTCGACCTGCGATTTGCTGATTTAACGGACAAATCACAGACGGCGGCAGAGTTGGGCGATTGACGAGGCTTCCCGATGACGACATCGAATTCCGCATTGGGTTTGACTGCAAAGAAGTCCGATAGCTGGATTTCAGCCTTGCCCCGCCATCGGTCACTCGCTTGCGAGCCAGTTCTGCACTATGGGCGTGTATCTCTACGCCATGGACGGTTGGGGGCTGACAGCTGTGTGGAGCAAGTTCACGGAGCCGGTCGACAGCGGAAGGCAGGAACGCGGCGTCGCCTGCCGAAGGCTCGAGCACACGATCATTGGGCGCGCGAATGGCCCATGCGGAAATGAAAGGGGTAGTCTCAGCGGGAGTAAAAATGCGCCTCTCTCTTTGCGGAGAATGGGAGTGTCGATATGGCTACCGAAAGTCACGTCTGGCTCCCGAATCGTGCACTTATAAGACGGATGTCGTTCGGAGGGCTATCCTATACTGATTAACTGCTGTCTACCTTTTGTTCTATTCCATCCCGCTCTTCCATCATGAAAATCACAAGCAGGCCAAAAGGACCGCGTGTCTCATCCAGATGGCTGGCGCCAGGGGGTAAAGAGGCGACGGGCGCATTGACGGGAAGGGGCGGCCGTCGGAATTCATTGGCATTCACGATTGTTCGCCTAAGACGCCCGGCCGGGACGTCCATTCCGGCCGGGCGCGACGCGTATTATTTCCCCATCAGTTGCTTAGCATTGTCGGGTGTGATGGCTGTCGTATCGACAGTAACCGTCGCAGGGACAGTTGAGGCGCAATCCAGCAGGATGGATTTCGCCATGTCGATCGCTTCCTTTGCACCGGTCGGATAGGTGAAGGTTGCCGACCAGTCGCCCTTGGCAACGGCTTCTATACCGCCCGCTGGACCTGGCAGGCCATCGGTGCCGATGATCTTGATGGTCTTGCCCGCACCCTTGGCGGCGAGCAGGGCACCAGCCGCCATCATATCGTTGCTGGCATAGACCATTTTAATATCTGGATGGGCCTGCAGCATGGCGGCAAATGCCGTTTGGGCCTTGTCCGGTAGCCAGTCGGCTGCCTGTTCCGCAACGATCTGGATCTTCGAATTGGCCTTGACGCCATCCTTGAAGCCGTTCAGGCGCTCGACGGCTGGCGTCGAGCTGGGCAGCCCTTCGAGCACCGCGGCTTCTCCGCCGTCCGGCAGCAAGGTCTTGCTCGTATATTCGCCCGCAGCCAAGGCGATCTTGTAATTGTCTCCCCCGATGAAGGCCGTGTAATCCTTGCCCGCGTCGCCGTTGGTCTTGCGGTCAAGCTCGATCACGGGAATGCCGGCATCCATTGCCCGCTTGACGGCCGGTGTCAGCGGAGCCGCCTCGAAGGGCGAGATCAGCAGGAGATCGACCTTCTGCGTGATGAAGTTGTCGACCTGCGATGTCTGGGTATTGACGTTGCCGGCGCCGTCGGCGATCTGCAGCGTGAACTGCTTAACCTCCTTGGCAGCCGCCTGTAGTTCATCATTCACGTGCTGGCGATACGGTTCCGCATTGTTAGCCTGCGAAAAGCCGATGACGAATTCGCCATCCTTAGCACATGCCTTGACAAGCGGGTCGGCAGCCTGAGCCACGCCGGCAATCGCCAGGCACGATCCGGCCAGGAGTGCGACGCGCCAGGCATTCGGTGATCGAAATGCATTCTGTGTCATGACTTTCTCCTCCAAGATTATCCCGGATCCACCCGCCGGAAGTTGCCGCCATCCTACCTACCCAATCCTTCGCGGCGGCGAACGAGGGATTGAAGAACTGCTGCCAGAACGATGATTGCCGCAGTTGCGAGCAACTGCATGGCGGGGGTGATGTTGTTGAGCTGAAGAATATTGGCGAGGGCGCCAAGCATGATGGTGCCGGCAATCGTTCCGACCATCGATCCCGAACCGCCGAACAGGCTCGTTCCGCCTATGACCACGGCGGCGCTCGCCGTTAGTTCATAGCCGGTTCCGTCATTGGCGCTGCCGAAATTGAACTGGCCAGCATGCACGATTCCGGCCAGGGCCGACGCAAAACCGGTGATCGCGTAGACGGCGATCTTGATGGTGGATACGGGAACACCCGAAATGCGGGCGGCGCGCTCATTGCCACCTACGGCATAGACGTAGCGGCCGAAGCGGGTCGTGTTCAGCACTAGTGTTGCAATGCAGGCAAAGATCAGAAAGACGATCGTTGCCACCGGCACAACGTTACCGAAAAGGCGTCCGCCGAGGACCGCAAAGATTGGCGGTGCAAGGCCTGGGCCGTAGCCATAGGAAATGTTGATATATTGGTTTCCGGAAACGACGAGCGCCAATCCGCGCGCCGCCTGCAGCCCGGCAAGTGTGACGATGAATGCCTCCAACCGGAATTTGCTGGAGATCGCGCCCTGGATCAGTCCAAAACATGTTCCCATCAAGAGTACAGCAAGCAGTGTGGCAATCAGGCCAAAACCGCCCGATACCATCAGGGTCGCGGTCACGACGCTTGCCAGCCCAAGCGTCGCCCCCACTGAAAGATCGATACCGGCGGTGATGATCACGAAAGTCATCCCGATCGCAATGATACCGGTCTCCGAGACGGCGCGGACGATATTGGCGATGTTGTCCGGCTGCAAAAAAAGGATCACGCCGTGGCGGCGCGGAGAAAATATGATGCCCCCTGCAAAGACCAACACCAGACCGATTAGGCTCTGAAAGCGGACCATCACCGCCAATGGATCGATGCGCTTGACGGGCTGAGCCGCCGTCGGCGATGTAATTTGCTGTTCGGACATCAAGCCTCCCTCCCATTGGCGGCCGCTAGCACTTCGTGTTCACTGACGCCGCCGGAAAACTCGGCGACGCTGGCACCGCCGCGCAAGACCACGATCCTGTCGCAGAGCCCGATCAACTCAGGCATTTCGCTCGATGCAACGAGGATCCCCAACCCATCTGAGGCCAGCTTTCTCAGGCGTGCATAGATTTCCCCTTTCGCCCCGACATCTACGCCGCGTGTCGGTTCGTCGAGCAGAAGCAGACTGGGATTTCCAAGAACTTCCTTGGCAAGAACCACCTTCTGCTGATTGCCTCCAGATAGAGCACCGACCGCGATGGCTGCGTTTTTTGGCCTGATGTCGAACTGTCCGAACGAGGTCTTGATCGCATCTTCTTGCCGTCTC
>JAGWJK010000776.1 GCA_028865845.1 Rhizobiaceae bacterium | reverse complement strand
AATAAAAGCAGGGTCCGGCTTGTGTCAACAGGATTCGGTTAAACTTTTGGAGATTGAAGCGATCATCCAGTGAGAGCGGGGCCTCGCAAGTTCGGCTGCAATTGCTCGCAGGCAATGAGGATGACGAGTAAATGTTGTTTAAGGGCGAGAGAGTTCCCTGGGAGCCGAATTCAGGGCTATAGGATGGGCCGCCGGGATCGCCGCAACAGCGGTATCGGGCCTGTTATTACCGCCGACCTGGACTGTGGTGGCATGAGCAAAGCCAATGCCGCTTTCGAGGAAGGCCTCGCGGATCATCGCCTGGGCGCTGCGGCGGATCATCGATTGATTGCCGGGCACGGCAGTGAAGGTGAAGCTGACGTCGATGCCGAAATCGCCGATCTGCTCCACGCCCTTCAGTTTCAGAGTTTCGATGATCACCGGGCCGAGCTCGGGATCGTCAAGCAACTGCGCACCGACCTTCTTCGCGAGCTTCTTTGCTTCGGCGATATCCGCATCGAAGCTCAGGCGCAGCTGGAATTTGTCGATTGCCCAGTCGCGGCTCATATTCTGGACGGCGCCGAGCTCTCCGAAGGGCACCGTGAAAATCGGGCCGCGATGATGGCGCAGGCGGACCGAGCGCAGGCTGAAGGATTCCACCGTCCCCATATAGCTGCCGCTCTGGATATATTCTCCAACGCGGAAAGCGTCATCCATCAGGTAGAACACGCCGCTGATGATGTCTTTCACCAGGGTCTGTGAGCCGAAGCCGATCGCGACGCCGAATATGCCGGCGCCGGCGATCAGCGGGCCGATCTTAATTCCCATCTGCGCCAGCACGGTGAGCGCGGCGACAACGAGCACGAGGGCAGCGAGCCCGTTGCGGAAGATCGGCAGAAGCGTCCGCAGTCTCGCGCGGTGCGCGGTCTCCTCCGGTGAAAGCTGTCCGCCTTCGGCGACCGACGCCAGCTTGCGATTGATGATCACCTTGGCCACGCTCCAGCCGAGGTCGGCGATCAGGAGCACGATGATGCTTCTGAACACGCCGACAATGGCAAGATCCAGCAGCGCATGCAGGCGGTTCGAATTGCCGGAATTGTATTGCCAAACAGCGATCAGCCAGAGGACGGCCATAACGATGACGATCGCTCTCAACCCGCGCATGATGATGACGGCCGGCACGCTGAAATCCGAATCTTCCGGCCAATGGGCGGCCACATAGCCCTTCGCCAGTCTCTCCACGGAAGGGATGAGGACCGGCAACGCAACCGCGTATACCATGATCCAGAAAACGATATCCAGGCCGAACAACCAAAGCAGCCATAAGACCAGCAGTCCCGCGGTGCGCAGAATTTTGCCCCGTAACATGTGAGGTCCGGATGTCCGGGCATGTCGCCACACGATCTCCAGCCCGATGAACAGCAGCAGGACAGAGAAGATGATCGATGCATTGCGGCCCGCATCCACGCTTATCGACACGGCGTCCGCAACCATGCCGGTGGCGAGCGCAAACAAAAGAAGGCCGCTGGACAGCAGCAATCTCCCGACGATGAAGGGCGTAACGATAGCTATGGCACGGACTGCCGCGAGGATCGTCCATAAAAAGCGGAACAAGACAAATGCTGCCAAGTAGATGAACAAGACCGCTCCGGTGAGCGGCGGCCAGTCCACGGAAAAATAAAGAAAACCGCCAGTCAGGACGCCGGACGCCAAGGGCAGTATTTCAGCCACGCCATGCCTGAGCGGCAGGTGCTTGCGCCAGATGCGATGCAGCAGGCGCCGGGTGATCCCTTCACCCAACAGGCCGGCCAGGATTATGAATACCAGGATCACGCCAAGAGGTGGAAAGCCGTTTTGCCCGGTTTCGTTATCGACGCGTCCGACGGCGCTTGAAAAATCTGCGGGCGTCCTTGGCGCAGCGGCGACGAGCCGGCGAAAATTCGCGCGCGTATCGGCCTCCCATTCGAGGATGCCGGAGATAACGACGGTTGCGGGTTTTACATCGAGGTTGGCGGACTCCGGTTTCGGCTCCGCAGCGACGCCCTGCGGCGACAAAGTCAGCATCGACAGCGTGGCGACAGCAAGAATCCCTGTCCGCACGGACGTTAGAAGCGCGGATGGAAATAGCGGGCAACGGCGCATCATAGGGTCCGATTTTCCTTAGGATATGGTCGGTGCGGGCACAAGCTCCCGCTCGTATCTTCGCAATCGGATGGCGGAACCGACACGGCAGGATGGGTGGAGGCGCGATCCTCTTGACCGCGCCTCCGTATTGAAGCTCTTGCCTCGTACCTGTCAGTAGTCCCAGAAGACCGGCACCCAACGGAAATGCTCTCCGTCGACGGCCACCCGGCCAACCGACGGGAATGGCAGGTGCGTGGCCACCAGTTGCTCACCGGTTGCAGCCAGCTCTGTCAAAAGGCGGAGGCGTACACGGGCTGCCTCTTCAGGATCGTGTTCGAAGCCATTGTACCAGTCGGGATGTTCGAACCCGACCGCGAACACGGCGTCGCCGGCGAAGGTCAGTTTATCGCCGCCGGATGCCAGGCGAACCACGCTGTGCCCGGGAGTGTGGCCGCCGGTACGGCGAACGACCACGCCGGGCGCCACTTCATGCTCCTCATCGAACGTCCGCAGATAGCTGCGATACTCCTGGGCGAAGCGCTTGGCAGTCGCGCGAAGCGCGTCCGGAAATCCTGGCGGCATCGCGACGTGACTGAAGTCCGGCGCTTCCCAAAACTTGACCTCGGCCGCGGCCACGTGAATCCGTAGATCCGGACGCAGCTTTTCCTTGACCCCTTCGACGAGCAGCCCGCCGATGTGGTCCATGTGCATGTGGGTCAGCACGACGTCGGTTACGGAACCGAGGTCGATGCCGGCCGACTCCAGCCGCTTGGCCAACTGTCCGGCCCGCGGCAGATTCAGGTTCGGATCCAATCCCAGCCCGGCATCGATGAGGATGGTTTGCTGGCCGCTGCGCACCAGAACGACGTTCAGAGACCAGTCGAAGGCATCCGGCGGCAGGAACATGTCGTCCAGCCACGCGGCCCGGACAGCCGGATCGGCGTTATGGCCCAGCATCTTGGTCGGTAGTGGCAATACGCCATCGCTGATCACCAGTACGTCGATATCGCCGACGCGCACCGCATAGCGCGACGGAACCAATTCTTCATGGCCGCTCCGACCATTCTGCAAGGTTTTGTCCAAGCTCATGATTGTCTCCTGCTGACCAATCGTGTGGGGTTTTGTTTCTGCCTGCGACATGGCGCGCTCCTGTTTTGGACGATCGAGACAGT
>JAGWJK010000775.1 GCA_028865845.1 Rhizobiaceae bacterium | reverse complement strand
GTTCTTGCCGAGTTGAAGCAGGCTTACGCCGCCTTTCACGCGGACGATGCGATCGGGGCGATCGTGCTCACCGGCTCGGAAAAAGCCTTTGCAGCCGGCGCCGACATCAAGGAGATGCAGCCGCTCGATTTCGCGGAGGTATACAAGGGTGATTTCATCAGCGGCTGGGACGAAATCGCCAAGACGCGCAAGCCTGTTATCGCCGCTGTCGGCGGCTTTGCGCTCGGCGGCGGCTGCGAGCTCGCCATGATGTGCGATTTCATCATCGCCGCCGATACGGCGAAATTCGGCCAGCCGGAGATCACGCTTGGCATCATCCCCGGCATGGGTGGCTCCCAGCGCCTGACGCGCGCCGTCGGCAAGGCGAAGGCGATGGATCTCGTGCTGACCGGACGGATGATGGATGCGGCCGAAGCGGAGCGGGCAGGGCTGGTCGCGCGCATCGTGCCGGCCGACAAGCTCGTCGAGGAAGCGCTGGCTGCCGCGGCCAAGATCGCCTCCCTGTCGCGCCCCTCCGTGCTGATGGCCAAGGAAGCGGTCAACAGGGCATTGGAGACGACGCTGGAAGAAGGGCTACGCTTCGAGCGCCGTCTCTTTCACAGCCTGTTTGCCACCGAAGACCAGAAGGAAGGCATGGCGGCCTTCATCGAGAAGCGCAAACCTGTCTTCAAGAACAAATGAGGCGTGGATTCGCAATTGCACATGTTCCGTCAGAATCCGCGTTGACGTCGTCGTTCATTCCGGTTATATGCCCGCCACAGTTTGGAAAGCCGCTCTGGTTTTCCGCAATTGCTCCCGCATTGCTGGATGAAGAGGCCGCAGGGCCCGCGCTGCACTGACGGAGTTATGTTCGAATTCTAAGAGAGGCATACATGGCCAATACCAGCTCGGCGAAAAAAGCGACCCGCAAGATCGCCCGCCGCACCGAAGTCAACAAGGCTCGTCGCTCGCGCGTTCGCACGTTCGTCCGTCAGGTCGAAGAAGCTCTCGCAGCCGGCAACGCTGACGCAGCCAAGGCAGCTTTCCTCGTAGCGCAGCCGGAACTGGCTCGCGCAGCGACGAAGGGCGTCATGCACGCCAACACCGCTTCCCGCAAGGTTTCGCGTCTTGCAAAGCGTGTGAAGGCTCTGTCGGCTCCGACAGCGTAATTTTTCCTTAACGTTTTAAGCGTTACACTTGAGCCCGGCCGCTGTGCCGGGCTTTTGTGATTCAGCCAAAATCGGTTCGTATCGTTAAAATGTAGCCGGCTGATCATGTCATTGAGGTGACAGAAAAAACCGTTTAAAAACAAGTGGTTGTGGCAGGATATCTCTACGCTGCTTGATCTACGTGACGCACTATGGGCCACCAGGCGAGTCAAGGGAATTTTTATTTTTCTTGAATCGAAACCTGTGTGAATCGCGTTGAACATGAATCTCCTTGATTCAAAAGCGATTCTTTTTTGACGGCGCTGTGACAGTCAAAAACGGCCTCCAGAGTCAAGCGCCGCCTCTTAATTTTGTGTAAAATTCATCGTTGATCTCAGGCTTTGATCCTGCCTAAATGCTTTTCACAAGGGGCGCGGACATCATCTGAAACGGCTTCGGCGAACACTGCCACTAAAGGCAGCGTGGATGGTTTTTGTCTCTTGTGACGGAGCAGTTCAGCCCCGTTTTTTCAAACAGTTGACGAGTTAAAACTGCAAGTGTCAACACTTGCGGAACGAGGTAGCTCGTCGTCTCGCGCAGCCTAAGTCCCAAGCGTGGCTGGCAGCGAGAGGAGAAAAATTGACAGCCGTTTGGCGCAGCCGGTCGGAGTACGAGGACCGAGTGGTTGCCCCAAATGCAAACACAAAGACGAAGGCTGCATGGCACGCAGTTTTCGCGAAGGTGTCTTGCGCGAGGTCCATTTGGCTTGGACCCGGCTGATGAACCGGTATGCGGCGATGCTCCCACCACGAGCGCGACCGCTATGCCATGGCGAAGACCCAGGGGCGGCGGTATCATCCCGTTTCCGCCCTATAAAAACAGACTGTGGAAGGCGGCACTATGCATATGAATACGAGGACGGTAGGTGCGTTGGAAAATGGGGACAATGCACCGCAGGCGTTCGTAGCGGTTGACCTTCAAGCGGCGGGGGAAAAGGGAGACATGAAGCATAACGTATTGTTCGAACGTGTTAGCGCACGTTTGAAGGCGCAGGTGGGTCCGGATGTCTATGCAAGTTGGTTTGCGCGGCTTAAGCTGCATTCGGTCTCGAAAAGCGTCGTTCGGCTGACTGTCCCGACGACCTTTCTGAAATCCTGGATCAACAATCGTTATCTCGATCTCATCACCACTCTGTTTCAGGCCGAAGACGCCGAAATCCTGAAGGTTGAAATTCTGGTGCGCACAGCGACCCGTCCGGGTGCCAAGCCATGCGCGGATGAGCAGGTCGTTGCGCCGGAGCCGGCTTCGGTCGCACAGATCCGCCGAGCGCCTCAGCCCGCAGGCCAGGTCGTGGCGCATGCAGTCGCAGCAGCGGCTGCCGCGCGGCCGACAACGGCGGGCGCACCGCTGTTCGGCTCGCCGCTCGATTCCCGCTTCACCTTCGATACCTTCGTCGAGGGAAGCTCGAACCGGGTGAGCCTTGCCGCCGCAAAGACGATTGCGGAAGCAGGTTCCGGAGCCGTTCGTTTCAATCCGCTCTTCGTCCATGCCACGGTCGGCCTCGGCAAGACGCATCTTCTGCAGGCGATCGCCAATGCCGCCGTGCAGAACCCGCGCGGCCTGCGCGTCGTCTACCTGACGGCGGAATATTTCATGTGGCGCTTTGCGACAGCCATCCGCGACAACGACGCGCTGACGCTGAAGGACTCGCTGCGCAACATCGACCTGCTGATCATCGACGACATGCAGTTCCTGCAGGGCAAGATGATCCAGCACGAATTCTGCCATCTCCTGAACATGCTGCTCGACAGCGCCAAGCAGGTGGTCGTTGCTGCAGATCGCGCACCCTGGGAACTGGAATCGCTCGATCCGCGGGTGCGTTCGCGCCTGCAAGGCGGCGTTGCCATCGAGGTCGAGGCACCGGACTATGAAATGCGCCTGGAAATCCTTAAGCGTCGGCTGGATGCCGCCCGCCAGGAAGACCCGTCGCTGGAAATTCCGGCCGAACTTCTCTCACATGTCGCACGCAACGTCACGGCCAGCGGCCGCGAACTGGAAGGCGCCTTCAACCAGCTGATATTCCGTCGCTCCTTCGAGCCGAATCTCACGGTCGAGCGTGTCGACGAACTGCTTGCGCATCTTGTCGGCTCCGGC
>JAGWJK010000774.1 GCA_028865845.1 Rhizobiaceae bacterium | reverse complement strand
GTCTTCCCGAAGGTTTCGGTCGGCGCGACGCATGTGATGATGATGTCAGCGACGCTTGCCCGCGGCACGACCGTCATCGGCAATGCCGCCCGCGAGCCCGAAGTGGTCGATCTCGCCAACTGCCTGATCGCCATGGGCGCCAAGATCTCCGGCCAGGGTACCAGCACCATCACCATCGAAGGCGTCACCTCGCTGTCCGGCGCCCGCCATCGCGTCCTGCCCGACCGCATCGAGACCGGCACCTACGCCATGGCCGTTGCGATGGCCGGCGGCGACGTCAGCCTGGAAAACACCGACATGGCGCTGCTCGACACGGCGCTCGAAAGCCTGCGCCGCGCCGGCGCCGACGTATCGGCCACCAACAACGGCATCCGCATCAAGCGCAATGGCGGCGGCATCAAGCCGGTCGACATCGTCACCGATCCGTTCCCCGGCTTCCCGACCGACCTGCAGGCGCAGTTCATGGCGCTGATGACCCGGTCTTCGGGCACGTCGCACATCACCGAAACCATCTTCGAAAACCGCTTCATGCATGTGCAGGAGCTTGCCCGTCTCGGTGCGAAAATCTCGCTCTCGGGCCAGACCGCCAAGATCGAAGGCGTCGAGCGGCTGAAGGGCGCGCCGGTCATGGCGACCGACCTTCGGGCTTCGGTTTCGCTCGTCATCGCCGGTCTCGCCGCCGAAGGCGAAACAGTCGTCTCGCGCATCTATCATCTCGATCGCGGTTTCGAGCGGCTGGAAGACAAGCTGACCCGCTGCGGCGCGATGGTCGAGCGCATCAGCGACTGATCAGGCCTGTCCAACCTCTTTTTCGACGTTCTGTGAGGCCGTTCCGGATTTTTGAATCCGGGGCGGCCTTTCCGCTTTTTGAAAGCGCGCTTCTCCGGTTGCGTCTTTTCGCGCCACGTCCTATTTCCATCACGGGCGAATGCCGGCTTTGGCGTTCATGGGCGATCCGGGGATATCAGGCGAATGACCAATCTCAAGCTAATGGCTCTCGACACCGAAGATCTGGCTGTTATCTCCGCGCATATGCAGGATAGCGTCTTCAAGGTCGGCGACATGTCCTATGCGCCGAAGCTCGGACAATTCTCGCTGGCGGCAAACCGTTTCGTCTGGGAAGTCTCGGAAGAGAAGAACAAGGCCTTCGAGCGCCATCGCTCGGCGCTGGTGTTCAAGCGGGTGCTTGCGGTGCGCTCCACCGGCGTCAACCGGCGCCAGCGCGATGAGGTGCTGTCGCTGCTCGCCATCCGGTTCGAGCAGAAGGGCGAAGGCCCGGATGGCACGATCGAACTGACGCTTGCAGGCAACGCGACGATCGCGCTCGACGTCGAATGCATCGAAGTGCAGCTTGCGGATATCGGCGGCGCGTGGGAAACGGCGCATATGCCCACCCATCCGGATGCAGGCTAGAGTGCAGTTCCAAGACCTGCGCGGCGGCCTTATGAGGGGATCGCTGCGCGTCGAACCGCACAAGAGCATAATGACGACATGCTTTTTCCGGATGAAGAGTAAGTTCCGGCCGCCTGCCGCGGCCTCGATGTAAAAGGATTATCAGCGTGGCTATCTGGCTGGATCAGGCGTCCGAGGGGTTCGAGCAGCAATTCGCCGCTTTTCTGACGACGAAGCGGGAAGTGTCCGAGGATGTGAATGCGGTCGTGCGCGCCATCATCGACGATGTCAGGACGCGCGGCGATGCGGCCCTTGCCGATTATTCGAAGAAATTCGAAGGCATCGATTTCACCACGACGCCGATGCGCGTCAGCGAAGCGGAGATCGATGCGGCGATCGAGGCCGTGCCGGCCGAAGTGCTAGGCGCGCTGAAGGTCGCCGCCACCCGCATCGAATCGCATCACCGCCGGCAATTGCCGAAGGACGATATCTATGAGGATGATCTCGGCGTCGGGCTCGGCTCGCGCTGGACGGCGATCGAAGCAGTCGGCCTCTATGTGCCGGGCGGTACGGCGAGCTATCCGAGTTCGGTGCTGATGAATGCCGTGCCGGCCAAGGTTGCCGGCGTCGACCGCATCGTCATTGCCGTGCCGACCATGGGCGGCGCCATCAATCCGGCGGTTCTGGCCGCCGCGCGCATGGCGGGGGTCGAGGAGATCTATCGCATCGGCGGCGCGCAGGCGATTGCGGCCCTTGCCTACGGCACCGAGACGATCGCGCCGGTCGCCAAGATCACCGGGCCCGGAAATGCCTATGTCGCAGCGGCCAAGCGTCACGTGTTCGGCACGGTCGGCATCGACATGATCGCCGGCCCATCGGAAGTGCTCGTCATCGCCGACAAGCACAATGATCCCGATTGGCTCGCCGCCGATCTCCTCGCGCAGGCCGAGCATGACGAGGGCGCGCAGTCGATCCTCATCACCGACGATTCCGCCTTTGCCTTATCCGTCGAGGCGGCCGTCGAGCGGCAGCTGAAACAGCTCACGCGGTCGAAGACGGCGGCGGCGAGCTGGCGGGATTTCGGCGCCATCATCCTCGTATCCGATCTGAAGCATGCGATCCCGCTTGCCAACCGCATCGCCGCCGAACATCTGGAGCTAGCCGTCGACGATCCGGACGCGCTGCTATCCGGCATCCGCAATGCCGGCGCCATCTTCGTCGGTCGCCACACGCCGGAAGTGATCGGCGATTATGTCGGCGGCTCGAACCATGTGCTGCCGACGGCGCGGTCCGCACGTTTCTCGTCCGGCCTGTCGGTGCTCGATTTCGTCAAGCGCACGTCGATCCTGCGGCTCGGCCCCGATCAGTTGCGCGCACTCGGGCCGGCGGCGATCGCGCTTGCCAATTCCGAGGGCCTCGACGCCCATGCGCGGTCGGTTGCGATCCGCCTCAATCTCGAAGGATAGGGCATGACGGAAGGCGTGTTCCGGCTGAGCGACGTGGTCCTGGACGACACGATCGGCCGCTCGACACCCGATGTCGAGCATGAGCGCGCCGTCGCCATTTTCGATCTGATCGAGGAGAACAGCTTCGAGCCCGTGGGCCACAGCGGCGGTCCCTATCGGCTCAACCTGTCGCTGGTCGATGCTAAGCTGGTCTTCGATATCCGTGCCGAGGATGGCGATCAGGTAGCAACGCATATCCTGTCGCTGACGCCGTTCCGCCGGATCGTGAAGGACTATTTCATGATCTGCGAGAGCTACTACGAAGCGATCCGCTCGGCGACGCCGAGCCGCATCGAGGCGATCGACATGGGCCGCCGCGGCGTCCACAACGAAGGCTCGCGGACGCTGATGGACCGGCTGAACGGCAAGATCACGGTCGATTTCGATA
>JAGWJK010000773.1 GCA_028865845.1 Rhizobiaceae bacterium | reverse complement strand
TGTTCTTGGAGTCGCCGCCGTTGCTGCCGCTGACTTTGCTCATATCATTTTCCTTCCAGCACGCCGCCAATTTCCAGTTTGAAATCGCGGTCCACTCAATGCGCCCACCGGACCTGCTCCTCGCTGCAAGCAGATCGCGGCGCTCTTCGGGGTACTGAACGCAGCCCCGACAACCAGTCCGGGCCACGGTGGCAACGAATCCCCCTTCGAATGCCGAATGCTATGTCATAAAAACGCTACATAACATTAACGTCTACTATTACCGCGTTCCACATTACATTAAACCCCTATTCGATCACAAATGGGATAGAACTGTGGCGCGGAAGCCACCGCCCGTGGATAACTCACGCGGCGGTTTCGCCTTCCATTTCAGTACGCGACGTCAGCACTTTGTCGATCAGACCCCATTCCTTTGCCTCATCCGAGGACATGAAATGGTCACGATCGAGGGTCTGCTCGACCTCTTCGTAGGTGCGACCGCAATGCTTGACGTACACTTCGTTCAGGCGGCGCTTCATCTTGATGATGTCGCGGGCATGACGCTCGATATCGGAAGCCTGCCCCTGGAAACCGCCCGAAGGCTGGTGAACCATGATGCGGGAGTTCGGCGTGGCAAAGCGCATGTCTTTGTCGCCGGCTGCGAGAAGCAGCGAGCCCATGGATGCGGCCTGACCGATGCAGAGCGTCGACACGGCGGGCTTGATGAACTGCATGGTGTCGTAGATCGCCATGCCGGCGGTCACCACGCCACCCGGAGAGTTGATGTAAAGCGCAATTTCCTTTTTCGGATTTTCCGCTTCGAGGAAGAGAAGCTGGGCGCAGACCAGCGTCGCCATATGATCTTCGACCGGGCCGGTCAGGAAGATGATGCGTTCCTTCAGCAGGCGAGAATAAATGTCGTACGACCGTTCCCCGCGGTTGGTCTGCTCCACAACCATCGGCACCAGAGCCATAGCTGTATCGACTGGATTTCTCATGTGCGTCCTTTACCAATCTTGCCCCGGCGGCGAAAACGCCGGGAATCGAATAAAAATTCCTTAGCCCCTACATAGAGTGTCCCAGCCCTGCACTTCAAGACGCGCAGAAGGATAACGTCAAAAAGGCCTAATCCGGCAGCAATTGTCGAGGAACAGTTTGTAGACGCTGATTTCCCGATGCCAACCAATCCGTCAAGTCCGAAGGCTTCCTCCACGACTTTTCCCAACCATAGGGTGAAGGAAAGATGAACCATAGGTAAAGCAAGGGTAAAATCTGCCACTTCGACTGTTAAAACTTGCCGGATGCGCAGGCAAAATTTACCAAACGACTTAAGGAACTTACCATCTTCTTCGGCAATGATGCCTGCATTGCAAACATTACCGCGTGCCTGCGCCCCGCTTTAAAGGCGCTTTGCGGTAAGGGAGATTGCCGGCCGTGCTTAATATTTCGACGGGATTGACCATCTGGTGCACGGAGGCGATGACCTTCGCCACGGTGCTCTTCATCGCCTGGCGGCACGATCGCAAGGCGAAGGCCTATCTGGTGTGGTCGCTCGGCTTTGCCATCAGCGCCCTCGGCTTTGCTCTTCTGGCGGCGCGCGGCTTCATTCCGAACTTCCTGTCGGTCGAAATCGGCAACGGCCTGTCACTGCTCGGCGAAAGCGCATGGATCACCGGCTTCTATTGGCTCGACAAGCGCAAGGCGCCTTGGACAGCCCTGCTGCCGCCGATCATCTGGTTTGCCGGCGTCGAACTGCCGTGGATTCACGAAAGCTTCGTCAACCGCGCGATCCTCTACGATCTCGCCGGCGCCGTCGGCGCCACGCTGCTCGCCACCGCCGTCCAGCCCGGCGATGGAAGGCGGGAAGCATCGCGTGGGCAGCTCGGCTTCGTGTTCCTCGCACTTGCCTGCCTCTGCTTCGTCTCGGCCGCCTCGATGGCCATTCTGCAGCCGTCCGCCGACGTCGCGCTGATCTATCGCGGCTATTCCGCACTCGGCAGCGCGCTTCTGATCACCATCGCCATCGTGTTGTGCGGACGGCTGCTGATGGAGCGGTCCGAGCGGCGCTGGCGCGCCATCTCGATTACCGACACGCTGACGGGCGTTCTGAACCGTCGCGGATTGCAGGATTATTTCGAGCTGGTCGCCGGAAAGGACATCGGCGGCACGCAGAAGATCGCAACGCTGCTTTTTGACCTCGATCATTTCAAGGCGATCAACGATCGTTACGGTCACCAGACCGGCGACATCGTTCTTGCCGAATTCGCCCGTATCAGCCGCCAGTTCATTCCGCGCGGCAGCGCCTTCGGCCGTATGGGCGGCGAGGAATTCACCGCCTTCGTCATCGTCCAGGACCAATCTGAGGCCGAGGCAATCGCCGAAACCATCCGCATGGATTTCTGTCGCGTGCCGCTGCTTGCCGGACGCTCGCTGGTGCCGGCTACCGTCAGCATCGGGCTCGCGATGATGCCACGCGAGACCGCAAACTGGGACAAGCTCGTCTCGGCTGCAGACCGGGCGCTTTACGCCGCCAAGCGCGCGGGCCGCAACTGCACCATCGCTTTCAGTGAGACGGAAGCGGCGATGGCGACCAATACGCCGCCGGACGCGAACAGCGGCGAGCTGGTGCCGAGCCTCGATGACCAGATCCATGCCCTGCGCCGCCTCGGCTCGCTGTCGCGAATGTAACGGTCTTTTCCTGCCGGCTTTATTCGGCTAATCCATTCGCCATGACCACATCTCTCCCCTTCTCCCTCGACCCCGCAACGCGGCGCGTGTCCATCGACGGACGCAACCCCGCCTTCTATACCAATCCCAATGCCGTTTATGCGGCCTTGCACGCGCAATCTCCGACCTTCTATTGGGAGGAGCAGAAGCAATGGTTCTTCATCGGCTATGACCGCGTGAACGGCCTGCTGCGCGACCGTCGCTTCGGACGCCAAATCCTGCATATCGCGACGCGCGAGGAACTCGACATCCCGGCGCCTCTGCCGCATCTCCAGAATTTCGATCTCGCCGAACAATATTCGCTGCTTGAACTCGAGCCGCCGGAACACACGCGGCTCCGGACGCTCGTCAACCGTGCCTTCGTCTCCCGCCACGTCGAGAAGATGAAGCCCGAGATAGCCGAGCTTTCGAACCGCCTAATCGATAGCTTCGAAAAGGACGGAGAAGTCGAGCTGCTGTCCGCCTTCGCAGACGTTATCCCCGTCACGATGATCGCGCGGATGATCGGCATTCCCGAAGAGATGGGTCCGCAACTGCTGAAATGGTCGCACGACTATGTGCGCATGTACATGTTCGGCCGCACGC
>JAGWJK010000772.1 GCA_028865845.1 Rhizobiaceae bacterium | reverse complement strand
GATACGCACTGTACATTTTCACCGGGTTGACGATCGCATCTATGATTTCGGTAGTTGGCGCGGTCGCATATTTGAAACCGCCCGATGATAGCAGTGACTCAATGAATGTTCCCGTATTTGTTGGCAGTGTTATTATTTTCGGGAGCATTTTTTACGCTATCATTTTCCAGTGACGGCACTGCGGCAAAAGTTTTCGTCGATTGCCGTCGTCCGGGTGGAAGATTGATTGCGATTTGATTTTTGAGCCTGCTTTGGAAAGGCTATCGACGAACTCCCATCTCTTTCGTCTCTCAGCAGTCGATTTTGGCGCATCAGACGGTTCAAATATCGAAAATGAAACGCATGAGTTGTCTCACTAGGAAGCCATATTCCCAACGCCGCCGATTGCTTTCACTTCGAACGAGCGTGAGTTCTATCCTTGTCCCAAGCCACAATTTGTCTACTGCTCATCGCCAAAGTTCGTTGTCAGAACTTCAAACCGCCAATGACAAGGAAACGGTTCGTGGCATCGTCGGTGTCACTGGTGTTGCCGCGGCTGTATTCGAGGGTGAGGCTGGCATTGGTGAAGCTGGCGGTAGGAGCGGCACCGAGGCGGACACCGAGACCGTAGGCGGCCGCACGCGTGACCGAACTTTCCACGGCTGTCGGCTCCTCGATGCGCACGAGACCGGCTGCGCCGAACAGGTAGGGCGAGGCAAGAGCCGCGCCGCCGGAAAAACTCCACTGGAATGGCGCCTGAACCTCGCCGCGAATGACGACGCCGCTGTCGCCCTCGAGCGCGCCGCTGCCGAAGGCCGACAACGCGCTCGGACCGTCGATACCGATCTGTTCGGCTGATGCCAGCGGCTGGCCGAAGGAGGTCTGCGCATTCGCCTTCAGATCGACCGCCAGATGTTCTGCCAGCGACTGGCTGTAGCCGAGCGCGACTTCCAGCTTCTGGAAGTTCGCATCCGCCCCCTGCCGGGATAGCGGCAGCGCTGCACTTGCGTCGGCTGCCGAGCGGGCGCCCAAGCCGTCGATGCCGAAAGAGGCCGTCAGCCTGCCGGTCACCGTCGCATCCCAGGGCGACAGCCAGTTGGCATCGGCTCCGGCCCGGAACACGCGCAGCCGGTCGAGCGACAGCGCCACATCCGGATCGAGCGCCGAAACCTTCTCGTCCTCGGCATCGAAGACGCCGTTGAGGTTCACGGTCAGCTCCCGCGAGCGGATCACCGGATAGGCGAGCCTTGCCGAAAAGCGATTGAAGCGGCTCTGCGTCGGCACGAAGCCGGGATCGGTTTCCGGGGTGCTTTTCGACGTCGTGCCTTCGAGGTTGACGGTCAGCCCATCGCTGCCGAGCGGCACCACGACGCCGCCGACCAGCACGCGGTTGCGCGGATCATCGGAAAAAAAGCCATTGTCGCCGCCGGAGGGATAGCCGCTCGCATGCAGGTAGAACTGCTCGCCGAAGCCAAGCAGCGAGTTGAATTCCAATCCCGTCGTCGCCGTCCAACGGCCGATCGACGAGGGCAGGCTATTGTCGAAGCCAAGCGAGCCGGTGACCGGGTGGTAGCCGGCATCGATCATCAGCACCGTGCCGCCCTGGCTGTTGCCGCGCTTCAACGTCGATCGCAGCGCCGTGCCGGGCGTGTCACCGGCCAGAAGCAGTAGGCGTTCGATCTCTGCCTGTGTCACGCCATGCCGGCCGACCAGCGGCGCAAGTACTGCTGCGATGTGATCCCGGATCTGCTTTGGAAGACCGCCGACATCGACCGTCTCGATGACGCCGTCGATCACCACCAGTTTCAGCCTGGCACCGTCATTGAGCTTCTGCGCCGGCAGCACGACGCGCACCAGCGGATAGCCGGCCTTCACGTAGGCCTCTTCGAGCTGCCGGGCTGCCGCAAACACCTCTGCCGCCGTCACTGTCCTGCCGGACAGCTTTTGCTCGGTTGCTGCCGTTTCCGCCTGCAAGGCCGGTAGCCGGCCTTCGACATCGAGGCCTGAGAGCCGCACTTTCAGCTTCTCTGCTCCGGCCGGAGCAGTGAGACCCGTGCCTTCGGGGATCACAAGCGCCGCACCCGGCGACTGTGTCTGCGGCCTGAAACTCGGCGCCACGATCTGCGACGCGCTTGGCGCTGCCTGTTGCGCGAAGGCGGGAGAGCACAGCGAAACACTGATCAGGCCGGCTCCGGCCATGAGCCCGGCAATCGGAACGAACTGGCGTGCACGCGCGAACAACCGGCTGGCGTCTGGCCGTATCATCGCGAAAGCCCTCTTTGCCGCGCGCCCCTCGACCGTCTTCGTCATGCCTGCCCTGCCATTGCCGAATTCAACTCCATTCTCACCGATACCATTCTCGGGCATCACCATCATCACGTCCGCCCTCATGGTCGCGCCGAAGCGAAGGTGATGACGCAGACGCCGCCATCGACGCAGACCTGGGTGCCGCCGAAGCGTGGGTCTTCCCAAAGCACGGTTCCCGACGGCGAGCTGGAGCCACCGCCAAAGACATTCGCCCACGCACCGGGCATCATCGAACCGCTGTGTTGGTGGCCGGCGGGGCCGCCGAACGTAAAGCCGCTCGTTTGCCAGGCGCCGCTATAGGTGGGCGTATAGGTCGGCTGCGTGCCCGAGCCGCCACCCTGGTCGCCTCCCGAGGGCGTGCCGCCCCCAGCAACATCGCCACCGCCATCAGATCCAGATGAACCAGAGCCGGAAGAACCCGATGAACCAGAGCCCGAAGATCCGGTGCCTCCCGATCCTGCAGAGCCCGACGAGCCTGGGCCGCCACTGCTGCTGCCACCACCATTGCCGCCGGTGCTACCGGTGCCGCCGCTCCCCTGCCCCGATCCCGAGGATCCGCCAGTCCCACCAGTTCCGCCGCCATGCCCGGAGCCGGACGAGCCCGTGCTTGAGCCGCCGGTCCCACTGCCGCCACCCGTGCCGCCTGTGCCTCCAGTACCACCCTGCTGCGCCGTCACGGTGAGAACTCCATCGATAAAGGCGACCGTATAGTTCGACGAAGCGCTCAATGTACCTTCGGTGATGGCATAGCTGCCGGCTGCGGAAGACAGGCCAGCGCTGGTTGCAACAGCGCCCGAAAGGCTGTCGCCTCCGACCAGTCCGTCGCCACCGATCGTATAGGTCAAGGCCGGATTGGCACTGCCAAAGCCGCGGGTCTGATCATTTGCCGTCACGACGATCGACCGCGGCGTCACCACGAGTTGGCCGGCGACATACGAGATATCGTAGTTGTCCGAAGCGAGACCGGATGCCGCCAGCGAATAGGTTCCGGCATTAAGCGCACCT
>JAGWJK010000771.1 GCA_028865845.1 Rhizobiaceae bacterium | reverse complement strand
AGCCATCCTCATGCGTGTCGAAGTCCACGACCCGCGTTTTCGGCACGTCCGGGCCGAGCGCCTCGCGCAGCGTGGCGCCGGTGGTGGTGTTGGCACGAACACCGATGACGCTTGTTGTAGACGGCTGCGCCTTGACCGAGCGCACCGGCGTCTTGTCGAGGAACAGGATCTGCAGATAGTCCGGCGAATCCTTGCGCAGGAGCGCAGTGGCTCCTGTCAAAAAGATCGGCTGGGTGAAATCGACGGTTTCGCGCCTGCCAAGGCTCATGGTGATCGCGCCGCAAAGCAGATCGATGTCGCCGTTCTTCACCGCATCGAAGCCGTTACCCAGCGTGGTCTCAACATATTCCCGTTTAATACCGGGAAGTTTTTGGACGACTGCGTCGGCGACCTTGCCGCAGAGGTCGATGGCGTATCCTTTCGGCGTGCCATCCTGACCCTTGGCGGAAAAAGGCGCTTCGTCGGTGATATAACCGATCCGGATGGTGGCCCTTTCGGCGATGAGGTCGAGCGTCTGTGCCGCGCTCGCCGCATAGGCCGAAAGGAAGAAGATGAGGCTTGCCGCTAACAACCGCATCATGTGATTTGCCAGGCTGTTCTGCCCGGTTCCAGTATCATCATGATCCTCATCTCCGATAGCAATGCCAACATCCGCAAGCTCTGCGCGAAGATTATGATCTGACAGGCTTTTGTCAATCTCTGCGTTGCCTGGTGGCGGAATCAATCAAGACCGGCTGCGCGGTGGCCATGATGGAAAATCGTCGGCATGCTTCGGTGCCGGGGTTAGCCGAGCCTTTGGCGCAGCCGGTCCTGTTCCGCCGGATCGAGCCCAAGCGTCGCGAGATAAACAGTTGTTCCACCATAGATGTCGCGAAGATGATCGAGCGTCGTCCGCATCGTCTCCGGTTCGCAGGCAAGCATGCGCTCCACCAGATCGGGCTCGGTTCCGCGCCCGAGCGCCCGTTCCCGAAGCCTGCCGATCAGCGGGCCGGAGATCGTCGCCGTCAGGGCATAGTCGTCAGCGATTATCTCCTCGGCCACTCCGGCAAGCGAAAGCAGAAGTGCGGCGATGATGCCGGTGCGGTCCTTGCCGGCTGTGCAGTGAAACAACACGATACCGTCGGGCGCGTCGGCAATGGCGCGGAGCACGGCGGCGATCGCCGGCTGGCAATTGTCGAGCGCATCGCGGTAACGCGCCGCCATGTCAAAGGAATGGCCGTTGGCGCTGAGGGCCATGGCGGCCGGAGCAAGCGCCTCGAATAGCGAGACGTTGTGGAATCGAACGGAGGCATGTGTGCGGAACGGATTTTCCTCCGCCGCTGTTTCCTGGGCATTGCGCAGGTCGATGACCGTGCTGACGCCGATCGCCAGAAGTCGCTCGATGTCGGCTTCTGTAAGGCGGTGAAGCGCATCGCCGCGCAAGAGCGAACGCCAGCGCGTCATGCCTTGCGCTGCGGTCGCATAGCCACCGAGGTCACGGACGTTATGCGCCTCGTCAAGTGCGACAAGGCGTTCGAAGGTATTGGTCATCAGCGGATTCCTGATTTCATGAAGGATTCGATGACGTGCCGCTGCAGGACGAGGTAGATCAACAGGATCGGCAGGCTCGCGAGCGTTGCCGCCGCCATCAGCGGTCCCCAAAGATTCCCTTCCTGCGTGAGGAACATCTGCAGACCGATCTGGACCACGGAGTTTTCGATCTTTCGCGACAGGAGCAGCGGCCAGAAATATTCGTTCCAGGCGGAGATGAAGGCGAGGATTGCCAGCGACGCAATCGGCGCGCGCATGTTCGGCGTCACGATGTCCCAGAGCACCCGCCAGTGACGCGCGCCATCCATGCGGGCGGCCTCGAGCACTTCCGTCGGAAACGACTTCATCGAATGGTAGAGCAGCAACACCGCGAAGGCCGCCACCGCATTCGGGATGATCAGGCCGCTGAGGCTGTCCAGCACGCCAAGCCGCGAGGCGAAGACATAGTTCGGGATCATCGTCACCTGAAACGGCACCAGCCAGGAAAGAGCGATCAGCCCGTGTACGAATCCGCCAAGGCGCATCCGCCAGCGAACGAGGGCATAGGCGGCAAAAAGGCCGGTCAGCACTTGCAAAACGGTGGTCGCCGCCGAGACAATGACGGTATTGGCGAGGATGCGCAGGATCGGCATCTTTGTGAGGACGTAGACATAGTTTTCGAGCGACGGATAAACGGGCCAGAGCGTCGTCGAGAAGATATCGTTTTCCGCTTTCAGCGAGCTGACGATCATCCAGTAGATCGGGAAGACCGACAGGAACGACAGCAGGACCATCAGGCCGTGCACGGCAGTGCGCCGGAGGGTCAGCGGTTTCTTATGCCCTGAATTGACGAGGGCTGTCGGCTCAGTTGTCATAGACGGCGTGCCTCTTCATGAAACGCAGGCAGAAGAAGGCGATGATCGCAAAGCCCAGGAAGGTGATCATGCCGGCGGCCGAGCTCCAGCCGGCGGATAATGTCTCGAAGCCGTACTGCCAAAGCAGATAGAAGATGTTGGTGGTCGATTTCAGTGGGCCGCCATTGGTCAGGACGTTGATATAGGCAAAGCTCCATTGGGCGCCGAAAAGGATCGTCATCATCGACAGCAGCAGGATGGTCGGCGACAGCAGCGGCAGCCGGATATCGCGGATGATCTGCCACCGGCTGGCGCCGTCGATACGGGCCGCCTCGACATAAGACGGGTTGAGACCACCGTTCGCGGCGGAAAACAGAAGCGTGGAGAAGCCGATCAGCTTCCAGCCGGTAATCCAGGTCAGCGTTATCAATGCATAGTTTGGATCGGTCAGAAAGCCGATGGGGCGGAAGCCGAGGACGCCGAGCACGGTGTTGACGAGGCCATGATCATCGCTGAGCAGCCAGCGCCAGAGGATCGCCGCGACCACGGGCGGCACGATCATCGGCACGAAGATCAGGGTGCGATAGAGGGTCCGGCTCCGTCCTTTCAGATCCTGCGTCAGGATCGCCACGAAAAGCGGGATGATGACCGACATCGGAAACAGGCCGATGGTGTATAGAAGCGTATTCCAAAGCGCGGTTCGCATCTCCGACAGGGCAAAGATCCGCGTGTAGTTGCTGAAACCGACGAAACGCTGCGGCGATGTCGGCAGCATGTTCCACTGGTAGAAGGAAAGCCGGAAAGTCTCCGCCAGCGGGATGTAGGTCCACATCAGCAGCAGCACCAGCGCCGGCGCGAGATAAAGCCATGGCGCAATGCCGGCGCCGCGCGATGCAAGGCGCGGAGCGGCAGCGAGCGGCTGTACGAGATCGG
>JAGWJK010000770.1 GCA_028865845.1 Rhizobiaceae bacterium | reverse complement strand
GCAGACAGCCCCTGTCACAACGAATACAAGTGGTATTGCCATACCATCACCCGATTGTTTAGGTGATGCGGCTTCCAATGCGGCCTGCGGGCGATAATTGACACCAGGCACGGCGTCCAAAGACGCCGTGCCTGGGTACTTTCAAAAGGACGCCGATTCTTATGATAAGAAATGTTCTGATCTGGGGCGTGGTTTCTCTCTGTGGCATCGTGATGATCACCTTGCCGGTAAACCTTCAGACCCAGCTCATCGCCAGCACTGCCGTCGTCACCTTTATGGCGATCATCAAGCTCCTCAAGGGTCAGGGGACTTGGCGGTTGATCGCGCTGGCGCTCGGTACCTCGATAGTGCTGCGTTATGTCTATTGGCGCACGACGAACACACTGCCGCCGGTCAACGAGCCGGGGAACTTCATCCCAGGCCTGCTGCTCTATCTCGCTGAAATGTACAACGTCGCGATGCTGGCGCTCAGCCTTTTCATCGTCGCGATGCCACTGCCGCCGCGTCCTGCCCGCGCCGCCAAGCAACAGCATTTCCCACATGTCGACGTTTTCGTGCCGTCCTATAACGAAGATACCAACCTGCTTGCCAACACGCTCGCATCGGCCAAGGCGATGGATTACCCAGCCGACAAGCTTCGGGTCTGGCTCCTCGACGACGGTGGCACGCTGCAAAAACGCAATTCCACCAAGCTCTTGGAATCGCAGACCGCAGTGGCGCGGCATGCCGAGCTCAAGCAGCTCTGCGAAGAGCTCGACGTTGAATATCTGACGCGCGACCGCAACGAACATGCCAAGGCTGGCAATCTCAACAATGGTCTGAAGCATTCGAGCGGCGAGTTGATCGCCGTTTTCGACGCCGATCACGCGCCCGCACGCGACTTCCTCCTGGAAACGGTCGGCTATTTCGAGGACGACGACAAGCTCTTCCTCGTGCAGACGCCGCACTTCTTCATCAATCCGGATCCGCTCGAGCGCAATCTCCAGACTTTCGATAGCATGCCGAGCGAGAACGAAATGTTCTACGGCATCATCCAGCGCGGCCTAGACAAATGGAATGCCGCGTTTTTCTGCGGTTCCGCCGCGGTCCTCAGCCGCGCTGCGCTGGAATCGCAGAACGGTTTCAGCGGTATCAGCATTACCGAGGATTGCGAGACGGCGCTGGCTCTCCACAGCAGCGGCTGGAACAGTATCTACGTCGACAAGCCGCTGATCGCCGGTCTGCAGCCGGCGACATTTGCGAGCTTCATCGGCCAGCGCAGCCGGTGGGCGCAGGGCATGATGCAGATCCTTCGCTTCCGCTTCCCGTTCTTCAAACGAGGCCTCACGCTTCCGCAGCGCCTCTGCTACATGTCATCGACGCTCTTCTGGCTGTTCCCCTTTGCGCGGACCATTTTTCTCCTCGCGCCGCTTTGCTACCTCTTCTTCGATCTCGAAATCTTCACGGCGTCTGGCGGCGAGTTTCTTGCCTACACGTTCGCCTATATGCTCGTGAACCTGATGATGCAGAACTATCTCTATGGCTCCTTCCGCTGGCCGTGGATCTCCGAGCTCTACGAGTATGTGCAGACTGTACATCTGCTCCCCGCTGTCATCTCCGTGATAATCAATCCGCGGAAGCCGACGTTCAAGGTGACCGCCAAGGATGAGTCGATTTCCGTCAGCCGCCTGTCCGAAATCAGTCGGCCTTTCTTCCTGATTTTCGCGGTGCAAGTCATCGCCGTCGCGGTCACCATCTATCGCATCTACACCGAGCCTTACAAAGCCGACGTGACGTTGGTCGTCGGCGGCTGGAACGTCATCAACCTGATCCTGTCCGGCTGCGCTTTGGGTGTCGTCTCCGAACGCGGAGAACGAGCCTCGTCCCGCCGCGTTCGCGTCAATCGCCGCTGCGAATTCGGCGTCAACGGTAAATGGCATTCCGCCTCCATCGAGAACGTTTCCGTTCACGGCGCCAGGTTGCATGTCTTCAACAAGCAGCTCGATCCAATGGTGGTCAGCGCCGAGGGCGTGATCCGCTTCCAGCCCTATAGCGGTGCCGCCGAAGAAACACTGCCGGTCATCGTCCGTAACATCCAACGCACGGGCGAAATCACCGCGCTTGGATGCCAGTACATTCCGAAGGGCGCAGCCGACCACCGCCTCATCGCCGACCTGGTCTTTGCGAACTCCGATCAGTGGACGCAATTCCAGCAGGGACGCCGCCGCAACCCCGGCATCATTCGCGGCACGATCTGGTTCGTCGGACTGTCGCTCTACCAGACCAGCCGCGGCCTGCTTTATCTTTTCCGCGGCATGCGGCCGGAACGTGAGGCGCAACAACAGGGATCAAAGGCGAACGGTTGATGAAGAGCATCCTTGTTGCCCTCGCATTCATATTAGGTGCCTCGACGACCGCGCATGCGCAGCAGGTCGCGCCCTTCGACATGTCCGGAGAGCGGCCGAAGGATTCAAAACCCGTCGTCGTGCCGCCAGTGGTCCTGCCGGTCTCGCCGGCGCAGACGACGCCGGTTCAGACCACCCCGCTGCAAACGACACCGATCCAAACGCCGGCGCAAACGCCCATCCAAACGCCAGTACAGATACCGGTTCAGACACCTGTACAGACGCCGGCTCGGATAACCGTGCAAACGCCGGTGCAGGCGACGCCGGTACCAACCCAAACACAGACGCAGACCCCTGTAGTCGTCACCCCGCCCGTCGTCGTCAAACAGCAGCCGCCGGCCGCTGCTGCATCAGCCGGCAATATCCGCCGCTACGTCGTTCCGTTTGCGAACTTCCGGCTGGAAGGCGAATACGACCGCAGATCCTGGTCGATCTACCTGACGCCTGAGCAGGCAGCGGCCTCCGCGAAGTTCAATTTCGCGTATCAGAACTCGATCGTCGTGGCGCCGGAAGCCTCGAAACTGACCATCCTTCTCAACAACCGCTCGATCGGCGAACAGCAGATCGAATCCTCCGACAATCCGACGGCGGTCAGCTTCGATGTCCCACGAGGCCTACTGCAGCCCGGCGCCAATCTCGTGACTTTCGAGGTTACGCAGCGCCACCGCACCGACTGCACGATCCAGTCAACCTATGAGCTCTGGTCCGACATCGACCCGGCGCAGACCTTCCTCAGCTTTGCCGAGAAAGATGCGGCGCGGCTTGCAAGCACGGATGCTATCCGCGCTATCGGCGTCGATCAGGCGGGCAAGACGCAATTCAATCTCGTCGTGCCGGCACTGGCTCAACCCGGCACGACAAAGCCGCTTCTCAGATTGACGCAGGGGCTGGCGCTCCTGAGCGGCATGCCGAA
>JAGWJK010000769.1 GCA_028865845.1 Rhizobiaceae bacterium | reverse complement strand
AGAGACGTAATCCTCAAACAGGGTGAAGATCAGCGTGCCCGCCAGCGCCCCGAACAGCGAGCCGGTGCCGCCGAGAACCAGCATCACCAGCGCTTCGGCCGATTGCGTGAAGGAAAGGCTGTCGAGGCCGACCACCTGCGTCGAGATCGCGTTCAAGGCGCCGCCGACGCCGGCGACTGCGCCGGAGATCACATACATCTTCACCAGAGCCGCCTTCGGCGACGCCCCCATCGCGCGGATGCGCAGCGCATCCTCCTTGATGCCGCGGCAGAGCATGCCAAATGGCGAACGCACCAGAAAGCGCAATAATACCAGCACAACAAGAAGCAATGCGACGCCGTAAATATAGGCCGTGTGCCCGTAAAGATCGAATTCGTAAACTCCAAACAAGGGATCGGCCGAGATGCCGGAGAGGCCATCGCTGCCGCCGGTCCAGTCAGATGCCTTGTTGGCGAATTCGTGGAAGAGGTAGACCAAGGCAATCGACAGGACGAGTTGCGGCAGACCCTGTGCGCGAAGGATGACCACGCCGCAGATCAGGCCTGCGACAGCACCGCCGACGATGCCGGCCACCGTCATCAACAGCGGATCGTTGATGCCGTAATGCGCCGAAGCAATGCCCGCGGCATAGGCACCGGCGCCGAAAAGGGCCGCGTGGCCGAGCGTTGCCACGCCGCAATAACCGGTCACCAGATCGAGCGCCAGTACGAGCAGCGCGATCGCGATCAGCCGCGTCAGCAGCGCGAGATTGTCCGGAAAGAGCACATAGCCCGCAACGGCGAAGGCGATGACCACCAGGACCGCAACCCCGTCACGACCGAGCGCACGGCGCTTGCTGGCGGTGGCGACACTTTGCTGATTCATAATCAAAGCCATATCACTTCGCCCTTCCGGCAAGGCCGCGCGGGAACACGCAGACAATGGCAATGACGGCGAGATAGAAGAAGAACTCGCCATACTCCGGCATCAGATAACGGCCGGTGGTATCGACGCCGCCAAGAATGAGGCAGGCAAGCAGCGCCCCGGAAATGGAGCCCGCGCCGCCAACTGACACCACGACGAGAAACGTCACCATGTAGCGCAGCGCATAGTAGGGTTCGACCGGCAGCAGCTCGGCGCCGACCACGCCGCCAAAGGCGGCAAGCCCGACAGCGACGGCAAAGCTGACGGCATAGACGATCTCCGTTCGCACCCCGAGCGCCGCCGCCATCGAGGCATTGTCGACCGAGGCCCGCAGTTTGACGCCGAAAGAAGTTTTCTCGATCGTGTACCAAAGCGCCAGCGCGACGATGAGGCCGCAGATGATCGCAAAGACCCGCTGCGTGCCGATGGTGCGGAACCCGAGATTGACGGAACCCTGCAATTCGCTTGGCAGGGGAATGGTCTTCAGCGTCGGGCCGAAGACATAGTTGGCGATACCGATGATGCAAAAAGTGATGCCGATGGTCATCAGAACCTGCGTGAGTTCCGGCTGGCCATAGATGCGTCGGTAAAGCAGTCGCTCGATCGGGATCGAAATGATGACGGTGCCGACGACGGCGAGCAGGACGGCGACGGCATAGCCCATGCCGAGATCACGCGCCGCGTAGGAGGCGATGTAACCGCCGATCATCGCGAAAGCGCCGTGGGCGAGATTGACGACGCGCATCAGACCCATGGTGACGGAAAGGCCGATGGAAATCACGAACAGCACCATGCCGTAGGCAAGGGCATCGACTGCTATGCTGAGCACGGTTTGCATGGATGCGGATCCGTTTCTCTCTTCTTTCGCCTACATCCATCCGCCACCGGAGGGCGTAAGCCGCCCGTCCGGATCGATCTCGAGCATGCGGATGATGGGCGAGTTACTTCGCGGCAGCGAGACCAGGGTCGCCCTGCTTTTCGAAGGTCTGGATTTCCTTGTTGATATACGTGCCGTCGGCAGCCTTGGCGACTTCGCGCAGATAGATATTCTGCGTGACGTGCCGGCTTTCCGGATCGATCGTCACCGGACCACGCGGGCTGACCCAGGACATACCCTTGACCGCATCGACAGCCTTCTGGGCGTCCTGCTTGCCGCTGGTCGCCTCGATCATCTTATAAATGACATGCATGCCGTCGAAGGCGCCGACCGCCGGGAAAGTCAGCTCGGCCGGATTGCCGATTGCCTTGTCGGCAGCAGCGACGAACGCCTTGTTCTCCGGAGAGTCGTGCGACACCGAATAATGAAAGGTCGTCTGCATGCCGAGCGCGGCATCGCCAAGCGCGGGCAGATCGGATTCCTGTGTCAGGTCGCCCGGCGAAAACAGCTTGATGCCGGCACCTTTCAGGCCGTTTTCGTTATAGGCCTTGACGAAGCCGAGCGTGGTCGGACCGGAGGGCAGGAATGCGAAGACGCCTTGTGCGCCGGAGTCCTTGATACGCTGCATGATCGGGCTGAAATCATTGGTCGACAACGGCATGCGGACCGTTTCGACGACCTGACCACCCTCTTTCTCGAAGCCGGCCTTGAAGGCGTTTTCCGCGTCAATGCCGGGACCGTAGTCGCTGACGACGGAGATCACCTTGTTGATGCCGGCATCATGCTCCACCTTCGCAATCGGCGTCGAGGTCTGCCAGGTGGTGAACGAGGTGCGCACCACCAGCGGGCTCTTGGTGACGATCGCCGAGGTCGCGGCATTCATGATCACCATCGGCACATTGGCCTGCTTCAGGATCGGCGTCACCGCCATGGCATCCGGTGTGAAATAGAAGCCGGCGAGATACTGGACATGCTCCTTGACGACCAGTTCCTGCGCCGAGGACTTGGATTGCGCCGGATCGGCCTGCGGCACGTCGCGATAGATGACCTCGACGGTGTTGTCACCGACCTTGTTGCCGTTCATCGCCATGTAGGCATCGATGCCGGCCTTGAAATTCTTGCCCTGCAGCGCGAACGGGCCGGAAAACGGGCCGATGACGCCGACCTTGATCGTATCGGCATAGGCGGCACTGCTGACAGCGACCGCCGCGATAGCGGCCAGAACCAACCGTTTCATATTCTCTCCTCCGAATGCCGGCCTGCACCCTGCCAGCTTGCTCTGATAACTCAGTCATCGCCAATCTGGCATACGAAATGGTGATGTAAAATGAAATAAAAGCTCTTATCCATACTCTTTTAGTTATACATTAGCATCATCAGTCAGGCTTGTGACATGACCCCCAACTGCTTGATATTGCCGGCAAGTTCGCGGGCCAGACGCAATGATGCCGCGGTTGCGACGACCATCTGCGGCAGCAGCATCCATTCCAGCGTCCAGGCAGCGCCCGAGCGTTCCTGCTCGTG
>JAGWJK010000768.1 GCA_028865845.1 Rhizobiaceae bacterium | reverse complement strand
GCCTCCAACTGCGACCAGTCGATCCGGTCCTTTTCGGTGTCCGAATTTAGAGGAGCAAGCTCCTGAGCAAAACTGATGCCTGCCCAAAGGGTCGCTGCCAATCCAACTGCAATCGCTGAAGTAAAAAGTCTATTCATCGGTTCCTCCCGAGTGAGTAAAAAATGCCCGATTGGGCGGTTATTACGCGTCTGCGCCAAGCATTACGTCTTGCAAAATGGCCTGGGCGGATACGGCGTCTTGGCGGTCAATCGCACCTGCAAGGCGATTGTCCTGGTCGAGGCGATCAACAACGTTCAGCATCCGCCGCACGGTTTTGATGTTGACCTCGCATTCATGGACCGGGTCGAGACCGGTCAGATCAGGGAAGGTGTCGAAGTAGATAGCTCCGTCATATCCGTCACGCCGGACCTGGCGCAGCAGTTCGATCGTCTGGATCGTGTGGACGGCGCCGACCATTAGGCCATCGTCACGCTTCGCATAGCCATCATTGAGATGGACGCCCAGCAGTCGGCTATGACGGGCAATCATCGCGGCTGCAAAAGCGGGCTGTTCGTCGGCATAAAGGACGTGGGCGAAGTCGAGGGTCACGCCGAGGTTGGCGCAACCGACCTCCTTGATCGCAAGCAGTGTCGTGGCGCAATCCGGCATGAGGCTATAGGAGCGCGGTTCGTTCGGCTTGTACTCGATGCTGATCAGACAATCCGGATCGTGTTCACAAACTTCACGAATTCCTTCCACTTCGTGTTGCCACATCTGGTCGTAGTTCGCTTGGAACGCATAGTCGAACCCGTCCTGACCAAGCCAGATCGTCATCAGGTTGGCACCTGCCGCGCGAGCAGCGTCGATCCCGGCCTTGGTGAGATCGATCGCTTCACGGCGAACCTTCTCGTCTGGATTTGTGAATGCGCCGATTTTGAAGGCCGGATTGGTGTAGTAGCGCATCGCGAAACCGTTGATCGACAGCCCGAGATCGCCAAGCTTCCCAGCGAGTTCCGCGGGATTTTCGCCGACGTGATCAGGGTAGTTGAGGTCCAGGTCCGTGAGGCCGTTTACCTTGGCCGCGCGTGCCGCCATCTGCAGGACCGACGGCTTCCCTTTCTGATCCGGCCACTCGCAATGTGCGTTGGAGGCAAAAGAGTTGAGGCGCGTAGCGAAGCGGGAGCTGGACAATGTTCTGTACCCATCTGTGTGAATTCTTGGCGCAACTTTACAAATATATTAAGACTTGTAAAGTAAAATAGTTAACGCAGCGCAGCGTTCAGCGCGCGCCGGCGACCAGACGCCTGAAAATGTTCGGGAAAAACTGCATTGGGTGAAACAGTCCCGGACACCTGCACGAGCGCGAAGCCTACGGAAATTCACGGATGAATCTATCGAGCTCTCAACGGTCGATCCGCACACCCTCGGCGATTGCGGTCCGCTCAGATCGGAATTTCCCCTTCAAACGAGGATTTCGGATGACCGCTCCGGCCACCCGACGCAGCACGCCGTATTCGGCGAATTCTACGGAATGGACGCCGTGCCAATCTTCATCGATAGGGACGGAAACGACCGAGAAGGAGGTGACAAGCGGCACTTCCAACGCCTGCAACGGCGATCACCGCTCCCATTGGCCAGGGAGTACCATCGGCCATTGTTCCGGCGACCGCCGATCCGATCACGCCGCTACCATATTGGATCGCTCCCATCAGAGCCGAGGCGGCGCCGGCGCGCGTCGGAAAGTTGGCGAGCGCCCCAGATATCGCGTTCGCGGTGACGAAGCCGTTCATCGCAGTGAACGCCCAGAGACTGGCCGCCATCCCGAACACTCCGCCGCAATCAGTCGCGGTCACGAAAGCGAGATTGACACCGGTCAGGGCGGCGCCGATGGCACCTGCCTTCAGCATTCGATCACTGCCGAACCGGCCTACGAGGCGGGAATTGGCGAAGTTGGTGGCCATCAGACCGATCGTTCCGACGGCGAAAGCAATGCCGTAGAGCTGCGGTGACAGATGATGGTAGTCGATGTAGGCGAAAGACGCACTGGAAATGCCCGCAAAGACCCCTGCATAGAAGAAGCCGACCGCACCCGCGTAGCCAAGCAATCGGACGTCGCGGATAAGGTTTGCGTACGCCACGAACGCGCCAGAAAGCTTCTCGGCTTTGCGTCGGTCCGTCGGGAGCGTCTCCGGAATAGTAAAGAGCGCGATCAGCGTGACGAAGCCGATGCCGACAAGCGACCAAAAGATCGCCTGCCAAGGTCCAACACGTAGGATCAGGCCACCAACGCTCGGTCCGAGAAGTGGTGCGATCGCCATGACCGTCATAAGGGTCGAGAGAACCTTTGCGGCGCGGTCGCGATCATAGAGATCTCGCACCATGGCGCGGGCGAGAACAACGCTTGCGCATGCTCCAACGGCTTGGAGGACACGGAAGGATATGAGTTGGATGACGTTGGTCGACAAGGCGCAACCCGCGCAGCCTGCCATGAAAAGAACAAGGCCGACCGCGACGGGCCCCCGACGTCCAAAGCGATCGCCGACCGGACCCCAGAAAAGCTGTCCGAGGCTAAAGCCGATCAGGTAGCCGGAGACCGTGTACTGAAGGCTTCCCTCAGAGGTCTGCAGTGCAGCGCTCATCCCCGGCATGGCGGGCAGGTAGAGATCGGTCGAGATCGACGCAAACGCCAACAGCGTTCCAAGTACGGCCATCAGCCATATCTCGGAGACCTTGGCGGCTGGCGCCGATTTGATGGTGACTGCGTCGATCTCGGTTGTCATCGGGGTTGTCCTTGCTGTGGTTCAGCGAACCGTGTAGCCGCCGTCGACCGGAAGCGCGTGCCCGATGACGAAGGTCGAGGCCGGGCTCGACAGCCAGAGGACGGCGTCCGCGATCTCTTCTGCGCGGCCTAGTCGCCCGATCGGCACGTCCTTCATCATCACGTCCATGGCCTCGGGCTGGGTTTCGAGCATGCCCTTGACCATCGGCGTCGCAATGATGCCGGGGCAGATGGCGTTGATCCGGATTCCTTTCGGCGCGTATTCCAGACCGGCGCTTCTGGTCAGTCCGACAACGCCGTGCTTGGACGCATGGTAGATGCCTCGCTCGGCGATACCGACTATCCCGCCAAGCGAAGAGTTGTTGACGATCGTGCCGCTTCCGTGTTCGCGCATGTGCAGCAGTTCGTACTTCATGCAGTTCCAGACGCCGCGAAGGTTGACGCCCATCACGAAGTCGTAGTCGTCGGGATCGGCGAGCGCCGTTTCGGCGACCGGGCTCTGGACGCCCGCATTGTTGAATGCTGCGTCGAGGCCTCCCAAGGTCT
>JAGWJK010000012.1 GCA_028865845.1 Rhizobiaceae bacterium | reverse complement strand
GGGCACGGACACGGCGACGGTGGTCGAGTGGGCCGACAAGCTGACGCGCCAGCTGCAGCAGAGCCCGAAGCTCATCGACGTCACCTCCGAGGTCGAGATGGGCGGCGGCCGGCTTTTCGTCAACGTGGATCGCGAAACGGCGTCCCGTCTCGGCGTCTCCATGCAGGCGGTCAGCGATACGTTGAACGATGCCTTCGGGCAGCGCCAGATCGCGACGATCTACGGTCAGGCCAACCAGTACCGCGTCATCCTGGAGGCGGCACCGCAATATCAGTCGGATCCGAAATCGCTCGACAAGCTCTATGTGGCCGGCGCCAGCGATACGCAGGTGCCGCTCAACGCCTTTACCAAGGCGTCGTTCACCACCGCGCCGCTGGTCATCAGTCATGACGAGCAGTTCCCGGCGGTAACGCTGAGCTTCGATCTCGCCAAAGGCGCATCGCTCAGCGACGCCGTAACGGAAATCCGGGCGGCGGAGCAGGATATCGGCATGCCGAGTTCGATCCAGCGCAACTATTCCGGCGATGCCCAGGAATTCGCCTCTTCGCTTGCCGGCGAGCCCTGGCTGATCCTTGCGGCGATCGTCACGATCTATATCGTGCTCGGCCTGCTCTACGAAAGCGCCGTCCATCCGGTGACGATCCTTTCCACGCTGCCATCAGCCGGTGTCGGGGCCCTGCTGGCGCTGATGCTCTTCGGGCAGGACCTGTCGATCATCGCGCTGATCGGCATCGTGCTCCTGATGGGTATCGTCAAGAAGAACGCCATCATGATGATCGACTTTGCGCTCGAAGCGGAGCGCAACGAGGGCCTGGCGCCACGCGAGGCGATCCTGAAGGCCTCGATCCTGCGCTTCCGGCCGATCATGATGACGACGCTTGCTGCCCTCTTCGGCGCGTTGCCGCTGGCGCTGGCCCACGGCACGGGCGCGGAGCTGCGCATCCCGCTCGGCATTACCATCATCGGCGGCCTCGTGCTGTCGCAGCTGCTGACGCTCTATACGACGCCGGTGATCTACCTTGCCTTCGAGAACCTGCGCACGCGGTTCGTCGGCCGGCCGACCGGCGAGCCGGCACCGGAACTGGACTGAGGAAAGGGCGGGACATGAACCTTTCCGAACCTTTCATCAAACGTCCGGTCGGAACGACGCTGCTGGCGATCGGGCTGTCGCTTCTCGGTATCGTCGCCTATCATTTTCTGCCGGTTGCGAGCCTGCCGACCGTCGACCTGCCGACCATCGTCGTCTCCGCGAGCCGCCCCGGCGCCGACCCGGCCAGCATGGCGGCGAGCGTCGCAGCGCCACTGGAGCGACATCTCGGCACGATCGCCGGCATCACGCAGCTCACGTCAGTAAGTTCCCTCGGCACCAGTAGCATCGTCGCGCAGTTCGATCTTTCTCGCAGTGTCGACGGCGCGGCGCAGGATGTGCAGGCGGCACTCAACGCGGCGGCGACCGACCTGCCGGGCGATCTGCCGACATTGCCCTCCTTCCGCAAGATCAACCCTGCCGCAGCACCCGTGCTGATCCTCGCGTTGACATCGGACAACGTATCCCCAAGCGCCATTTATGACGCCGCCGATACGGTGGTGGTGCAGCGCATTTCGCAGGTGGACGGCGTCGGTGGCGTAACCGTGAGCGGCGCCGACCAGCCCGCCGTGCGTGTCAGGCTCGACCCCGATCGCCTATCGGCCATGGGTCTATCGCTCGACGCCGTTCGCACCGCCATCGTCAATGCCAGCGTGCTCGGCCCGATCGGCTCGATCGACGGCAGCAATGCAGCCTTCTCCATTGCCATCAACGGTCAGCTGCGGACACCGGAGGACTACGGCAACATCATCGTACGCAGCGGCGACGGCACGGCTGTTCGCCTCTCCGATATCGCCACCGTCGAGCCCGGCGTGCGCAACAGCCGCTCGGATGCCTGGTACGACGGCAAACCCGCCGTGCTGCTCAACATCACCAAGGAGGCGGATGCGAACGTTATCTCCACGGTCGATGGCGTCAAGGAGCTGATCCCGGAGCTGCAGCGGCTGATCCCGGCCGGCGTGCATATCGCCGTTCTCAACGACCGCACCACGACGATCCATGCGAGCGTCACGGACATGCAGTGGACGCTACTGGCGACGATCTGCCTCGTCATGGGCGTGGTCTTCGTCTTTCTACGGCGCGCGACGCCGACCTTTGCCGCTGGCGTCACGGTACCGCTATCGCTGGCGGGCACCTTCGCCGCCATGTGGCTGTTTGGCCTGTCGATCGACAATCTGTCGCTTATGGCGCTTGCGGTCTCGGTGGGCTTCGTCGTCGACGATGCGATCGTGATGATCGAAAACATCTACGCCAATCTCGAAACCGGGATGAAGCCGATGAAGGCGGCGCTCGAGGGCGCCAAGCAGATCGGCTTTACCGTCGTGTCGATCAGTGTGTCGCTGCTCGCAGCCTTCATTCCGCTGTTTTTCATGGGCGGCATCGTCGGCCGCTTCTTCCAGACCTTTTCGCTGACGCTCGGCTTCACCATCATCGTCTCGACGCTGGTATCGCTGACGCTGACGCCGATGATCTGCGGCCATCGGCTTCGTGCCCATGACCTGGAAGCCCGCCCCGGCCTTTTCGGCCGCATCGTCGAGGGAACGCTCGGCGCGATCACCAATTTCTATGGCCGCACGCTGAAGGCAGTGCTGCACCATCGGGTCATGTCGGTTCTCGTCATTCTCGCCTGCGTCGTCATGTCCGCCTATCTCTACGTCAAGGTGCCGAAGGCGTTCATTCCGCAGGACGATACCGGCTTCATCCAGGGCGGCACGCAGGCGGCGACTGATATTTCCTATCCAGCCATGGTCAAGCTGCAGGAGCAGGCAGCCGCGATCGTCGCCAAGGACCCGGCTGTCGCCGGTCTTGGTTCATCGGTAGGCGGCGGCGGCTTTGCCAGCTCCGTCAATCGCGGCTCCTTGCTGATTTCGCTGAAGCCGGCCTCGGAACGCGTCTCGACCGCCGAGGTGATCGACCGGCTGCGTAAGCAGCTGATGGCGATTCCGGGGCTCAGCACTTTCCTGTTTTCGCCGGGCGATATCCGCGCCGGCGCGCGCTCGTCGCAATCGCAGTATCAGTTCACGCTTTGGGACGCGAATTACGACGAGATGGTGGAATGGGCTCCAAAGGTGCTGGAGCAATTGCAGGGGTTGAGCGAACTTACGGATGTCGCGACCGACCGTCAGCCAAACGGGCTGCAGGCGACCGTCGATATCAACCGCAGCGAAGCCTCTCGCCTCGGCGTCAGCATCCAGTCGATCGACAGTGCGCTGAACAACGCCTTCGCGCAGCGGCAGGTTTCGACGATCTACACCCAGCGCAATCAATATCGCGTCGTGCTGGAAGCAGATCCGGACTATGCCCGCGATCCCAAGGAGATCGCCAATCTCTACGTGCCTGCCGCCGATGGCACGCAGGTTCCGCTCAGCGCCGTCGCCTCGATCGAGCGCACGCTGGCGCCCCTGGTGGTCAATCACCAGGGGCAATATCCGGCCGTGACGATTTCCTACAATCTCGCCCTCAACACGCCGATCGAAGTCGCCAACGACGCTATCCAGAAAGCCGTGCTCGGCATGCATCTGCCCGATACGCTGCATGCGGATTTTGCCGGCGATGCGGCAAGCGCAACGCAATCCTCAAGCAGCCAGCCGTTGCTGTTGCTGGCAGCGCTTCTCGCGGTCTACATCGTGCTCGGCATTCTCTATGAGAGCCTGGCGCACCCGCTGACGATCATCTCGACGCTGCCGTCTGCCGGCCTTGGCGCCTTGCTCGCGCTTGCAATCAGCGGCACGGAACTGACGATCATCGCCTTCATCGGCATCATTCTCCTGATCGGCATCGTCAAGAAGAACGGCATCATGATGGTGGATTTCGCGCTACAGGGCGAACGCAAGCATGGCATGTCGTCGGAAGACGCGATCTACGAGGCCTGCCTCAAGCGGTTCCGCCCGATCCTGATGACCACTCTGGCGGCGCTGATGGGCGCAATCCCGCTGATCGTCGCGGAGGGGCCTGGAGCGGAGCTACGCCGCCCACTCGGCATCACCATCGTCGGTGGCCTGATCGTGTCGCAGGTGCTGACGCTCTACACCACGCCGATCATCTATCTGATGCTCGCCAAGCTCCACAAGCGCTGGTCGGTGCGGCAGCTGACCGCACCTGCTTCGACGTGAGGACACCGGGAATATCAACCGTGATATTCCCAAGCGATCGAGTATGATTATTCGGCGAGATCGATCGGCCGAATGAACTCGCGTGGCGAAATCGCCAAGGTGACGCCGCCGGTTTTCGCCATGCGACGGCCTATGCTTTCCGTCAGGTTCAGCTCGCCTTTGTCTTCCGTCAAAAGTGCTGCCCGCAATATCTCTCTGGCTTCGTCTTCCATCGTGCGCCCGTGAGTGGCGGCGCGCGTGCATAGCCGCGCTTTGAGAGACTCATCGATTTTGTGGATGGTTATACTGGCCACAAAACCCTCCTGCCATCAACGATTGCAGATTAATCATCGATAGCCAGGTTTTCAATGCTGTGGCAGTTGTCCGATTTGTCGGATCGTCACCTTAAAAAATTGGCGCCTCCGCGATAGTGCGGAAGCGCCATTATCATTCGCCTCGAATTGTGCCCCGCTCGATATGAGCAGGCCCAAGGCCATCAATGTCCCGTGTCGGGCGTGGGCTCCTCTGCGGGCGTGCCTGCATCCCGGGTCTTGCCCTTGAAGATCCGGCGGACGGAGACGAAGAGCAGCGGGATGAAGAAGACGCCGAGCACGGTTGCCGAAATCATGCCGCCCATGACGCCGATACCGATCGAGTTCTGGCTGCCGGAACCGGCGCCGTGCGCGATTGCCAGCGGCAGAACGCCGAGGATGAAGGCGAGCGAGGTCATCAGGATCGGGCGCAGGCGCTGGCGGGCCGCTTCGAGCGTCGCGGGGATCAGTTCCTTGCCCGATCGTTGCTGTTCGATGGCGAATTCCACGATCAGGATGGCGTTCTTGGCGGCAAGACCGATCGTCGTCAGCAGGCCGACCTTGAAATAGACGTCGTTCGACTGACCGAAGAGGGTTGCGCCGAGCAGCGCGCCGAAGATGCCGATCGGAACCGACAGCATGACGGCGAGCGGGATCGACCAGCTCTCGTAAAGCGCGGCAAGCGCAAGGAACACGACCAGGATCGAGATGGCGTAAAGCTGGGTCGCCTGGTTGCCGGAGAGCTTTTCCTGGGCCGAGAGGCTGGTCCATTCGTGGCTGAAGCCCTGCGGCAGCTGCGACATGATGTTGTCGATCTCGTTCATCGCATCGCCGGACGATACGCCTGGTGCGGCCGCACCCTGGATTTCGACGGCCGAAGAGCCGTTGTAGCGCTCGAGGCGTGGCGAACCGTAGGTCCAGCTGCCGCTGGCGAAGGCCGAGAAAGGCACCATGGCGCCGTCGGAATTCCGGACATACCAGCGGTCGAAGTCCGACGGCTGCATGCGGAAATCCTTATCGGCCTGGACATAGACCGGCTTGACGCGGCCGCGATCGATGAAGTCGTTGACATAGGTACCGCCCCAGGCGGTCGACAGCGTGGAGTCGATATCGGCAAGGTTGATGTTGAGGGCGCTCGCTTTTTCCTGGTCGATGTTGACGGAATATTGCGGCGTATCCTCCTGTCCGTTCGGACGGGTGCCGAACAGCTTTGCATCCTTGCCGGCGGCACCCAGAAGCTGATTGCGGGCTGCGATCAGCTTTTCATGGCCGGCGCCGTTGATGTCCTTGATGTAGAAATCGAAGCCGCTGGAGCTGCCAAAGCCGGGAATGGCCGGCGGCGCCAGTGCAAAGACGCTACCGTCCTTGATCTTCGAGAAGGCGCCCATGGCGCGGCCGGCGATCGCCTGCGCCTTGGCCTGCGGCGCGGTGCGGTCGGCGAAATCCTTGAGCTTCACGAAGACAAGACCGACGTTCTGGCCCTGTCCGCTGAAGCCGAAGCCGGCGACGGCGAACACGCCCTGGACGTAATCCTTCTCGGTCGTGGTGTAGTAGTTGCGCACCTGGTCGAGCACGGCCTTGGTGCGGGCGTCCGTCGCGCCCGGCGGGAGCTGCACTGCGGTGAGCAGAATGCCCTGGTCTTCGTCCGGCAGGAACGAGCTCGGCAGGCGGTTGAAGAGGTAACCGACGCCGCCTGCGATCAGCACGAACAGGATCAGGAAGATACTGGAGCGGCGGATCATGAAGCTGATGCCGCGCTGGTAACGCAGCGTGCCGCGCTCGAAATTGCGGTTGAACCAGCCGAAGATGCCGCGTTCCTTGGCGCCGTGCTGCGGCTTCTTGAGAATGGTGGCACAAAGGGCAGGGGTCAGGATCAAGGCGACGATGACGGAGAGCACCATCGCCGAAACGATGGTCACCGAGAACTGGCGGTAGATGACGCCGACCGAGCCTGAGAAGAAGGCCATCGGGATAAACACCGCCGACAACACCGTCGCGATACCGATCAGTGCGCCGGTGATTTCCTGCATCGATTTGATCGTCGCCTCGCGCGGCGAAAGGTGTTCCTCCTCCATCACGCGTTCGACGTTTTCGACGACGACGATCGCGTCGTCGACCAGCAGACCGATCGCCAGCACCATGCCGAACATGGTGAGGGTGTTGATCGAATAGCCGAAGACGGAAAGCACCCCGAACGTGCCGAGCAGGACGACCGGGACGGCAAGCGTCGGGATCAGGGTTGCGCGGATGTTCTGCAGGAAGATGAACATGACGATGAAGACGAGCACGATCGCTTCGAACAGCGTCTTTACCACGTCTTCGATCGACAGTTTGACGAAGGGCGTGGTGTCGTAGGCGTAGACGACGTCGACGTTCGGCGGCAGCGTCTGCCTGAGGCCGTCGATGGTCGACTGCACGGCTTCCGCCGTGCTGATGGCGTTGGCGCCCGACGCGAGCATGACGGCAAGACCGGCGGCCTGCTGGCCGTTGTAGGTGCTCGAGCTCGTGTAGGAGGAAGCGCCGAGCTCGACGGTGGCGACGTCGTTGAGGCGCACCAGCGAGCCGTTCGACTGGCTCTTCAGGATGATGTTTTCGAACTGCTCCGGCGTCTGCAGGCGGCTCTTCGCCGTCACCGTGGCATTCAGCTGCTGGCCCTGGCGCTGCGGCAGGGCGCCGAGCTGGCCGGCGGAAACCTGCGTGTTCTGCGCCTCGATAGCGTTGGTAACGTCGCTGACCATCAACTGATACTTGGCGAGCTTATCCGGGTTGACCCAGATGCGCATGGCATAGCCGGCACCGAAGATCTGGGTGTCGCCGACGCCTTCGATACGCTTCAGCGTGTCGTTGAGGGTACTGGATACATAGTCGGCAAGGTCGTTGGAATTGAGCTTGCCGTCGGTCGAGACGAAGCCGACGACCATCAAGAAGTTCGAGGTCGACTTGGAAACGACGATACCGGTCGTCTGCACCGATTGCGGCAGCTGCGCGGTGACGAGCTGCAGCTTGTTCTGCACCTGCATCTGCGCAACGTCGGCGTCGGCCTTGTTGTTGAAGGTGAGCGATATCGATGCCTGGCCGGTCGAGGTCGAGGTCGAGGCCATGTAGTCGAGATTGTCGATACCTGTCATGCCCTGCTCGATGACCTTGGTCACCGAGTTTTCGACCGTCTGGGCGTCAGCGCCGGGATAGGTGGCGGAAATGCGCACCGTGGTCGGCGCGATCTGCGGATATTGCGAGATCGACAGCGTCGTGATCGACAGCAGACCCGCAAGCATGATGACGATCGCTATGACCCAGGCAAAGATCGGGCGATCGATGAAAAACCGTGACATCGTTCACCTCTACTTCTGGGAACCTGCAGCGCCGGGCTCGGCCTTGCCGTCGCCCTTTTCAAGGCCGGCCTGTTCAGCCGGTTTGGCGTCGGCTGCCGCGGCCTGCTTGGTGAGGCCGGTGGCATCGTCGATGGTCACGTTGACGGCGGTGACGTCCTGACCGTCGCGGACGCGCTGGGCGCCTTCGACGACGACGCGGTCGCCATCGGCAATGCCCTCGTTGACGAGCCAGCTGTTGCCGATGTTGCGCTGTACCTTCAGCACGCGCTGCTGCACCTTGCCGTCAGGTGTCACGAACATCGCCGTCGCTTCACCCTTGGTGTTGCGGAAAACCGCGCGCTGCGGAACGAGATAGCTGTTTTCGGCAATGCCTTCCTCGATGGAGGCGCGAACGTACATGCCCGGCAGCAGTACCCGGTCCGGATTGGGGAATACGGCGCGGACTGTAACGGTTCCGACTGTCTCGGCGACGGCAGCCTCGGAGAATTCCAGCTTGCCGGTCTGCTTGTATTCCGAGCCGTCTTCCAGCGTCAGATGGACCGAGACGTTGTCGCCGCTCGTCTTCAACCGGCCTTCTTCGATGGCGCGGCGAAACTCCAGGAGGTTGGTGCTGGACTGCGTGACGTCGACGTTGATCGGATCGAGCTCGCGAATGGTCGTCAGCGCCGTCGTTTGATCTGCGGTCACCAGAGCGCCGACCGTTACGGTCGAGGCATCGACGCGGCCGCTGATTGGCGCGCGCATCTTGGTGTAGTCGAGATTGATGCGGGCGGTTTCAAGCGCGGCCTTCGCGGAGGCGACATCGGCCTGCGCCTGCACGAGGCTCGATTGCGCGTCGTCGAAATCCTGCTGGCTCACTGCGTTCGGCTGGCTGAGGCCCTTGTAGCGGTCAAGCTTGGCCTGCGCGCTGGGCACGGCGCCCTGCGCCTTCTGCAGAGCGGCGGCGGCGCTGTCGTAAGCGGCCTGGTAGGACGAAGGATCGATTTCGTAGAGCACGTCACCGGCCTTGACCTCGCTGCCTTCCTTGAAGTTGCGGGCGCGGATGATGCCGCCGACCTGCGGCCGCACCTCGGCGATCAGATAGGCGCTCGTGCGGCCCGGCAGCTCGGCGGTAATGGCCACCGATTGCGGGTGCAGCGCCATGGCGCTCACTTCCGGCTTGACGGCGGGCGCGCCCGATTGGGCAGACTTCTGCTGGTTGCAGCCGGCAAGCAGCATCGTGGCGGCGACCCCTGCGGCAATCAGACATGTCCGGACGACCGGCAGGCGTTTCAACGCCATGGGACGTACGGATTCAGGGGTTGAGGAGACGAACTTTCCCACGTTGCTATTTCCTGTTGCCTTAATTACAGTACCAAATAGTACGGAAAATATTTGGAACGCCGTAATTGTCAATCTTATTCGGCGCATGGGGTTAAGATGGATTCACGAACGGGGGCGGGAGCAAGCGAGGCCGTTCAACCTGCCGCTTGCCGACCGCGCGGCCGTCCGAAGACGCTGACCGACGACGAACGCAGGGTTGACATCACTACTGAGGCCCGCGCGACGTTTCACGAGTTCGGCTATGGCGGAACGACAATGGATCTCGTCGCCGCCCGCTGCAAGATTTCGAAGCAGACCCTCTATCGGCTATTTTCCAGCAAGACCGATCTCTTCATGGCGATCATCGCCGATCATCGCGCCTCGATGCTGGCCTTGCCGCGAGATTCCAACGAGAATCTGCCGCTTTGCGACGTGCTCGAGCAGATTTTCATGATCGATATCGATGAGCAGGCCGAGCGGGAGCGGGAAGCGTTCATCCACCTCATCATGAACGAGGCGCAGCAGTTTCCCGAGATCGCCGCGCTGTTGCGCACGCACGGTGCCGAGCAGTCGCGCCAGATGCTTGCCGATTGGCTCACGCTGCAGCGTAAGCGCGGACGGATCGAAATCGCCGATACCATGAGCGGCGCACGGATGCTGATGAACATGATCTTCGGGGCGATGATTTCGCTTCCCGGCAAACCGAACGACTGGCCAGACCGCGAGACCCGGCTGCGCCATCTGCGGCAATGTATCGCCATCTTTGTCAGCGGCATTCAGCCAAAAGCGCCACGCAATTGAGAAATCGCGCGGCGCTTGGTTAGTTCATTCAAGAGCGATGCCGGCGTGGCTCAAAGAACCACACCAGCATCTTTCTCCGGCCCCCCGCCAGAAACTCGGAAACCGCACTGCGCATTTGTCCTCTTTGGTCGAAGAGGACGGACATCACCTGTGGCACGGTTTCAAACTGTCAGCGCGCCCATTCCGGACTGTGGCGCGCTTCGAGCAATTCCAGAAAGTGCGAACCGATCCTTCGCCTGGAATTGCATGATCATAAAAACTCGCAATGGTTCGACCGAAGCAGAACCTAAATTATTTTCAGTGTGCGACCGCCATGTTGGCTTTGTCCGCACCTTCTTCAAAGAGCGGCACCTGCAGGCCGTTCGCATACATTTCCTGCAGCACGGCGCCGAGTGCGAGATCCAGGCACCAGACCGGGAAATCCGCGTTCAGGCTTTTTGCGCTTTGGCGCGCGTACGTGATCATCCGTGCGATCGATGCCAGCTCTTTTAACGACTCCGAATCCTGACTTGCCATTTCGAAAGGAAGTATTGCGCTCATCTGAAAATCCCTTTGCCTTAATGCTCATGGCGAACGAGATACACATCGCCAAGAACATAAGGATACCTTAGCGTAAGTCCGCATTTCTGGCGCGTGACATACGGCGTGACACGAGGTGGGATTGCGCGGGAATTTTATGATGCAATTTCAAGATGGTGAAAGGCGAAGCGCCACAAACTGTTGGCCTGAAAGCTCCAATCGCGTGGCGGTTGCTGCCGTTCGTTGGGGCAAGCGGCCAGAACATCGAGCAATTCGAGTGCGTCTGCGCGTTTTTGATTGACGGCATGATGGCGAAGAAGGGCTGAGATTGCCTTGCGGCGCGCGGGGTCCGGCAATTCGACGGACTGAGCCAGCGAGCGGTAGGTGAGTGACTTGAAGAACATGGTTTCGGCGCGCAAAAGCAGCGCCCGATGCTCCATATCATCGATGGCGCCGGCCTCGACGAGGCTCTCCAAAGTTGTCTTCACGTTGACCAGCGGCTCGCTGAGCGGAAGATAGCCAAGCTCGGCGGGTCCATGAATTTGCGCGACTGCGGAATCATCCACGAGTGCGCCGGAGGCGTAATCTTCGAAAATGCGGCCGATGCCGATCATCCCGAAGGCGGCGCATTCGGCGGCGCGCAAGGCGCCCATGCTGGCGGCGCCGTAAACGGCGACGCCTTTGGAGATCGCGAACAGGATTTCCTTGTGCCATATCGGCGGAACGTTCTCGAACAGTCCGTCGATCAGGCCGATCGCATTGGCGCCGTCCTGCATCGCCTTGACGATGTCGCCGCGCTGGGCCGGCGGGCGCAGGAAAATATCCGGCGAAGCGATCGAGGCGGCATCGGGGAGCGTGGGGCCGACAAACAGGATCTTCATAGCAGCTGCAGCGTTTTGGAGATGGCGCGATAGCCGAACCGACGCTTGCGCTCTCCGATCGGATTTTCGAGTTGGGGGACAATGACCTTGGCAACCGCGAACGGCAGCGAGGGGTCGCCGAGCGAAAGGGCGATGGCTGATGTAATCCCCGCCGCACGCATGCGTTCGATGGTTCGCCGTAACAAGGCCTCGGCGCCGCCCGGCAGCGGTTCGTCGGCCTCGGCCTTGCGTACAGGCTTCGGGGTTGCTTCGAAAGAGCGGCGAATGTGTTCCGGCAGGTCGCGGGTGAAATTCTCGGGCGGAATATCGTCGCGGGCGCCGCTGATGAAGGTCAGGCGCGATTGCGCCGCTTCGGTCACGGCCCTTATCGCTGCCCGTACTTTCGACGGATGCGCGCCGCTGCCGATGATGACGTCGAGATAGCGGTGCCGCCGTCGCTTCGTCATGTCGCCAGGCCCGATGAGTACGACGATGACGGGAATGCCGATATCGCTGGTAATGTCGAACATCTGCAAGGTGAGACCAGCGGCGGTTACCTTCGACACCAGTCCGTCGAGCACTGGATCTTCCAGAGAAGCCGGGTCGATGCAGGCGTCCATGCGCAATCGCGGTTCCGACACATCCCACAGCACTTCGGCATCGCGCTCGATGCGCTCAAGCAGACCGTGCAGGATTGCTTCCGGGAGCACATTTCCGGAAGCCAGCCCATCGGAGGATTGCCAGAAACGCGACTGGGCGATCGTGCGGTCGAGCGTGATCGCCGAGAAAGGCACAAAGGCTCTGCGATCGGCGATCACGTCGTAGCCTTCGGCCCAGGCTATTTCCTCATCATCGCCGATATCCTGTTGTCCGCGGGCAATCAGCGAGGGCAGCGGATCGGCGAGAGTGCCCTCCGCTGTCAGTTGCCGCCGGCTCGCCGTGATCGTCTTTACAACGGGAGTGCCAGCGACCGTCCGTTCCAGGGCTTCCATCGCAGCGGAGACCTTGGCGTCGAGATCGTTAATGCCCTTGCCGTTGTTGATGACGATCGATCTGGCGTTCGGACTGATCGCCTGCCAGACGGGAATGCCTATATTGTCGAGCCCGGTCAGACGGCCAAGGCGCGTGACGCCGTGGGTTTTGAGAAAGGGTTCGATCCGCCGAAAGGTCTCTTCGGCGGAGCAGGTGCGATCGGAATAGGCCGACGAGGCGGCGCCAAAAGATTGCCCTTCGGACCCCCGGTGCAGGGGATCCGAAAAGGGAAGGGTTGATGGCGTCGTAATCGTCACCACGTCAGGTATCGGCTATTCGGATCTACTTGTCGGTCGAGTCGTTATCCATCCTGCCGCTTGCCGCACCTTCGTCCATCCTGCCGCTCGCCGGGCCTTCGTCCATTCTGCCGCCGGCGGGGCTTTCGTCCATCCGGCCAGCCGCAGGACCTTCGTCCATCCTGTTGCTCGCCACATCGTCCATTCTGCCGGCGCTGGCGCTGGCGCCGCTGCCGACGGTTACCGCGAGGTTCACGCCCTTGGTGATGGTCGCTCCCGACCTGCGCAGCTGATCGGCCACGCCGAGGTCGCTACCGGGCGGGACGTTGAGCGGGGCGACCGTTCCGGCGGCAAGGTCAGCCAAATAAAGTTGCGTATCGCCAGGAATGCCAAAAACGATAATGTTTGCCATTTTCAGTGTCTTTCCTTGTTTGCGCATGCCTCGGAAATCAGAGCCGATTTTCAGAAGACCCATACGCTGTGTGGACGCGATGCTATGCGAAGATGCTACTTGAAGCCTGCTCGTTTCAGCCCTTCCCGATAGAGATCGGTCTGCCATTGCTCGCGAAAGGGAACAATGGACAGCCAGGTATCGACCTCGAAATCCGGGTAGGTTTCCTTGACCTGGCGTACCAGGGCCTTGGCTTTGCGCATATTGCCCGCCATAGCGGCGCTGGCAGCGGCAAGACGCGAGGCCTGCGCGGGATCGGCCATGCGCGCTATGTAGGCGTTGGCCTCGTCGTAACATTCCAGGCAATAATTGGCGCCCGCCGCGGTCCAGAAATAGAGATCGGGGCTCAGCGGATTGAGCTTGATGGCACGCTCGACCTTTTTCAGGGCTTCACCCGGCTTCGATGCGTGCATCAGCGTGTCGGCATAATCGGCGATCACGTCGGCGTAATGCGGGCTGATGGTTTCGGCAAGTTCGAACGCATCGATGCTTTCGTCGAATTTTGACTGGTAAAGCTTGGCGACACCAAATTGATGGTAGCCGCCCACGATGTCCTGGCCGGTGGCGATCGCCTTGCCGGCCTGCTCCTCGGCAATCTCCAACAGTTTGTCGTTGCCCTGTGCGGTCACCAGCCATTCCAGATGATAGGTGCGCGCGATGCCGCTGAGCGCCGGCGAGAAATAAGGATTTTCCTTGAGCGCGTTCTGGAAGGCTTTGCGGGCCCGACGAATGTCCGGCAGGCCGAGACCCTTCAAGTAACGCTGGCCAAGCAGATATTGATGATAGGTTTCCGGGCTGCGCTCGAAGTAGCCGCGGGAGAATTCGTTGCGTTCGATGTAGCTTGCGACCGAGGCGACGATCCTTTGGGCGATCTCGCGATGCTGGCGCGGCAGGTCGTGGGCGTCCATGCTGAAACGCTCCGCCCAGATGACCTCGTCGTTGCCCGCGTAGATCAACTGCGCGAACAGCCAGTAGGCGCTGCCGTCGAAGCTCAGCCGGGTATCGAGCACATAGTTGATGCCGTGTTTTTCCAGCGTCGCGATGCGATCGATATCGAGTGCGATCTTCTCGGCGGTGTAATGCGCCACCATCGTCACCGTCTTCAGCACGCAGAGGCCGACGGTGATGTCCTCCAGCAACGACGACGACAGGAAGGCCGCCATCTGGTGGTCCGCAGTGAGGTTGACCGGCGGCAAAAGCACGAGCTTGGGCGGTCCGATCGGCGTCGGCGGCACGATTTCCATCTTCGGCCTTGCCGGCTGTGCCGGCGTGGGTGCAAGGCCCCTCTGCCGTTCGAAGATGCGGCGGGCGACGTTCAGCGTCTGCGGATCGGGATTGGCCTGCAGTTCGCCCCAGCGATATTTCCTGCGGCTCTCGAAAATATGACGCGCGCTTTCAAGCTGCGGTTCGCCGGCATAGGCCTGACCCAGCAGCTGATAGATCGCCTCGTCGTCGGGGTGAGCCTCGAACAACCGCAGCGCGGCTTCCTTGACGGTCGTCGCATCCGCATCCTCGGCAAGGCCTTCCATGGCCTCGCGCAGCGTCGCCAGCATCTGTGTCTTGATGCGGTCGCGCTGCGTGCGAAGCCATGTCCGGGCAAGGCTGCCGATGACTTCGGTGCGGGCCAAAAAATCCCAACGTCCAAGTTGCAGCAGTTCTTCGAGCGCGATCTGCGGATCGCTGGAGACGGCGCCGAGGATGGAAAGATCGTTGGTTAAGGCGTCCCTATTGACGCTGACCGTGCTCTGCTCGATCAGCAGCAGCTCGACGCCAAGTTCGTCCTGGCGGTTCTTGACGCGGGAAAGGGTCTGCCTGAGATTGGCGAGCGCCTTATCGGTCGCTATGTCGCCCCAGAGAAATTCAGCAAGCTCGGAACGCGATTTCTGCGGCGAAGGACCGGTCAGCAGAAAGCAGGCCGACAACAGCCCCTTTTCCGGAAAAGGTACTGTCGAGCCCGTTCCGTCGACAAGACGCAGGTCTCCGAATGTCAGCAGCCTGAAATCCATGCAACTCCACTGCGCCCTGCAGCGTCCTGATGTTGCTCGCGATCACCCGATGTCGTTCACCAACACCTAAGCGTCGCACAGCGGTCATTGTGTTTGTCTGCATTCGTCGGCATCGCACTGTCTGTTTGCGCCCGGTCCATCATAGGCCGTAAGCCGCGCCTCACCTGGTTTCACCGGGTGAGGCGTGAAGGTCAATTCCGAAGGCCGAAAGGCATGTCGGCAGCGGGAAGCGCATGCGCGATTGTCGGTTCGGAAGCGTTGGCAAGAGATTTGATCAGCATCAGCACCGATTGGCGGACGCCGGGATCGGTGATTTTCATGAAGGCTTTGTTGAGGCTCAGACCTTCCTTGGAGGTCAGGAATTCGGACAGGTCCTCAAGGCCGCTGATTGCGCCGAGGCCTTCCGTCGTCAACGGCTGGGAATTGTCCTGCTGGAAGAAGAATGCGACAGGAACAGCCAGCACTCCTGCAATCGACTGGAGGCGGCTGGCACCGATGCGGTTGGTGCCTTTTTCGTATTTCTGCACCTGTTGGAAGGTGACGCCGATCTGTTCGGCCAGACGCTCCTGGCTCATGCCGAGCATCAGCCGGCGCA
>JAGWJK010000767.1 GCA_028865845.1 Rhizobiaceae bacterium | reverse complement strand
ACGACATTTGGGAATTCGGGACAATTTCAGCTTCAGCCAGGTTCCGTCCGAGACGATAGAGGGAATGGTTGCCGAGCTTGCTCCATCACAGCCGGATTCGATTGCGATTTTCTGCACCAATCTTGCCGGTGCTCCTCTCGTCAATCAACTGGAGAAGACTTATGGCATCGCGATCCACGATAGTGTTGCGACGGCGATCTACGGCGCTTTATCGACAACGGAATACGATCTCACCCGCGTGTCTGGCTTTGGTAAAATGTTCTCTCAAGCTGAAGCGGCAGGAGGTTGACGATGGATTTGCGCACATTAGCTGTTGAAAAGACATGAACGTTCGGCAACCTGCTTGGCTTGATTAAGCTTCTAATCGAGTCAATTTTCAGCGCAATATCCAGCAAAAGCTCCTGTGGCCTCAAAGGGGCGTGTCTCTATCTCGCGGACATTTCCGAGTGGCGCCAACCCCTTTCCCATTAGGACCCTGAGCGGCGGCGTGATTGAACTCTGAGGGAACAGAATGACCGGATCGCCGGTCAGATCTATGCTCTAGCACTTGTGCCAATCGACCCAATCTATTGTTAGCAATCTCGGCGCAAATGACCACTTTGCGCCTCCATGTCGGTCGTAGCGGTCGTCGTCGTGCGCGCTCGAAATGGCCATTGGGAAAGTCGTTGTGCTTATACTCAGGCTTTAGCCACCTGCGTTCCGGTCGTTGGCTTCAGTAGGATGATGAGAAGCAGGCCGGCGACTATGAGCGCCGCGCCTTCGAGGTGATAACGTCGCAACTGTTCACCGAGGAACACGTAGGCGAGTACGGCGATAAAGATCGTCTGGATGTAGAGCAGCACGCCGGCCCGCGCCGCGCCTAGAGCCTCGATGCTGCGATTGAAGAGGTAATACATGATGGCACCGCCGGGGATCGCGACATAGCCGAGCGCGATAAGGCCGCTGGCATTCAGTGTCGAGCGCTCGTCGGAGACGAGCTCAAACAGGTAGAAGGGCAACGCCGTCAGCGCCGCGGCACCAAGAAGCAACACCAGGAGCGCAAGGCGGTTCAGATCGAATTTCGCCCGGCGGAGTAGGACGGTATAGAGGCTGAAACAGAACGCGCCAGCGACGATCCACAACTCCCCGGGATTGAAGTCGAGACGCAAGAGCGCAGCCGGGCTGCCCTTGACGATGATGACCACGATCCCGAGAAAGGCGAGGATTGATCCAATCACCTGCCAGCGTCCCATCGGCTCGGCCAGAATGAAACGGGCAAAGATCATGGTGATGATCGGGATGAGGGCGATGATAATGCCGGCGGTAGTGGCATCCGCATGTCCGAGGCCAACAAAAATCAGGCCCTGGCAGATCGCTAGCCCGATACCGCCGATGATAAGCAGCTCAAGGCCGCGAGCGCGCACAAGCGCGATCATGGCGCCGAAATGTGGGTACACGATAGGCATGAGGATCGCCCAGGCGATCAGCACGCGCCAGAAGCAAAGCGCCCAAGGCGGCATCTCCGAGGAGACCCATTTCGCGGCGATATAGACGCCGGCCGACAGCAGCCAGCAGAAAGCCCCCACGGAATAGGCGGCGGCAAGCGAACTGCCCGCCACCTGTTCCGTCCCGACCGTGTCGCGATGGACCGCCAAGACATGTATCGCCATGGACCAGTTATGCCACAGTTCCCGTGCTCTGCACAGATGAAGGGGGCGGTACTTTGCCTATTGCGTGCGGACGACCTCCAGCGTCGGCCAACCGGCTACGAATAAAACACAGCATTTCCCAATGAACCGGCGCTGGTTGCTTGGGACTAATCGCCGACGAACCTCGGCGGCTTTGCGCTCCTAAGCGAATATGCAACATTCGCAAAAGAGCGCTATCAGTTCATCGAAGGGTTTTATTGGGGCCGGAGCATGATCGCTGATGGATTGCGAACAGAGATCTGGTGGCAGACGTTGGATCGCTTCACTTTTGGCGACGATGCGGCTCTCGCCGACGAACTTCTCGGCCTTGTTTTACGTGGCCGGAAGACGGCAACCTGTTGGCCAATCGAAGAAGGGCAACAAACGGAGGTCGGCCGCCAATCTGTCGCCTGCGACGGACAAGGCCTCCCAAGAGTAGTATTGGAAACAGTTTCCATTGAGCAGGTGGCATTCGATCAAGTCAGCCAAGAATTTGCAGCGAAGGAAGCGGAAGGGGATTTAAGCCTCGACTATTGGCGCGCCTCTCATAGGGAGTATTTCGAGCGAGCGGGCCTCTATACGCCTGACATGTTGCTGTGGTGCGAAACCTTCCGTGTGATTTTCGTGATCGACATAACGCCGCGATCACCCAACGGCAGCTAAGGGCCAAAAGCCAGCCGCCTTCGGCCGGAATGCGATGGTCAAAGGAAGCGAGCGTTATCTTGTCGCCGATAGCGCTGAACTCACGAAACGGCTGGCTCTGCAGCCAGTCTTTGAAGGCATTTCCCGAAAATCGCGCCAGATAGTGAACGCTGGAACCGACACCGGCGTTTGCCATTGCACGCCGACCCAAAGTGGTCCCGCTCAGGATACGATGCATCCCGACGGTTAAGACCCCGCCGCTTTCTCCTTGGGAACCTCAATTTTGCGACGTGCTGGCCGAAGCAGAGTTTGGATCTCAGCACGCGATGAGGCACTGCGCGCTTTATTTCACCGATGTCATCGCGCAAAATCTCCGCGGGGAATCGCGAGCGGGTGTCTGCCGTTCAAGATATGAAGGGATGCGCCGTGCCGTTGCAAAGACTTGTCATGCTGATCTTTTTCCTGCAACCGATCGCCTTTGGCGCCTGGTTGCCGCGCATCCCCGATATACAGGCAAGGCTTGGACTCGGCACCGCCGATCTCGCCATCGCACTCCTGGGATTGCCAATCGGCACGCTGATCACCCTGCCTTTTGCCGGCCGCCTCGTCTCGCGGATCGGCGGGCGCATGGCGATTATCTATGGCTTCTTCTTCTTTCTTGCAGTCGTTTCTCTGCCAGCCTTCGCGCCCAGCGCCGTCATTCTATTCTTTGCCTTGATGATCGTCGGGGTCGCGCTTTCGACGGTGGAACTCGGCATGAATGTCGAAGCCGATGTGACGGAGAAGGCGACGGGATTGATCATCATGAGCCGCTGTCATGGCTTCTGGAGCCTTGGCATCATGGCCGGCAGCCTGATCGGCGTCGGTGCCATAGCCATCGGGCTTGCGCCGCACTGGTCGATCCTGATCACGGCGATCGTGATGTTGCCAGCGGCATTGATCGCCAGCCTGCATCTGCCGAAACTACCCGAAAATCACCAGGCAGAACGTTCGCAGGC
>JAGWJK010000766.1 GCA_028865845.1 Rhizobiaceae bacterium | reverse complement strand
CGCGGTTGACATCGATATAGGCACGCGGGAAATTGGCAAGCAGAAGCGGCGCGCCAAGTTCGCTTGCCGCCGAAAACAGTTCGTCGACGTAGTGATCTTCGGAGCGGCGGATGGCAATGCCCTGAAGCCGCGATTGAGCGATGAAATCGGGCGGATAGATCCGTCCACTATGAGGCGAGCTATAGACAAATGGAATTGTCTGGGAGACGGGCTCCAACACCTCGAAAATCTCGAAATTACGCATTTCTGCGGACATCAACGTCTTTACCATGTCAACAACTTGTCGCAGCATCCATGTTGCCAGTTGCTCGCCCGCAAGTCCATACTAACTTAACCGAAATGGCCTTAATCCCGAGTGCCACAATCGAAAATGCCGAACGGGCAGGCGACGCCTACCCGACAATTCACCGCTTGTTTACGGGCGACCGTTAATTTGGACGCTGGACAGGTCCAATCAGACAAAAGTTGATTAAGCGAACAGATGATGACCCAGAAGATACTTCTTGCCGAAGATGACAACGACATGCGTCGCTTCCTTGTAAAGGCACTGGAAAAGGCCGGCTACAAGGTCTTGTCCTTTGACAACGGAGCGAGCGCTTACGACCGGCTGCGCGAGGAGCCGTTCTCGCTGCTGCTCACCGATATCGTCATGCCGGAAATGGACGGCATCGAGCTGGCGCGCCGCGCGACCGAACTCGATCCCGACCTGAAGGTCATGTTCATCACCGGCTTTGCCGCCGTGGCGCTGAACCCTGATTCGAAGGCTCCGAAGGATGCGAAGGTTCTTTCTAAGCCTTTCCACCTGCGCGAGCTCGTTGACGAGGTCAACAAACTCCTTGCAGCGTAAGGCTTCCGGCAGCATCGTCATAAAAATGGAAAAAAGCCTATTGACGGCTCCAGAGGTTTTATGATCTATGCGCCGACATCGGATGGGCGTGTAGCTCAGCGGGAGAGCACTACGTTGACATCGTAGGGGTCACAGGTTCGATCCCTGTCACGCCCACCATCCTTTTCAAGGGCTTAGCGAGAAATCGCTAGGCCCTTTTCGGTTTCTGGCGCCGGTCGCGATGGCCCTCGACCTCGCCCCCGGCTGCAGAGCTACTGGCGTTTAGCCATTCGGGCGCTGTACGGCATCCCTGATGATGCGCGACATGATCTTCGGTCCCAGCCCTAGCGGATGGAGATGATCGAAATCGCCAAAATCCCGGTCATCGAAGCCTTCGAAGCTGTAGAGATCGACGATCCTGACCTCGCGTCCTTTTTGAGCGCGTACGATGGGTCCGATGTCCGAGAACAGATCGGAACCGGCTCCGGCATGCTGGCGATAGTCGCTCCGGGCCGGCGACAGGACGATAATCATGCGATGACCCAAAGCGTGCGCAAGATCGAGAATCATACCGAGATAGGGCAGAGCTTCTTTTCGCCCATTCAGCTTCATGTGATCGGCGACCCGCTTTTCAACGTCATTGGAGCCGATGAACGGCTTTCCGACGCGCGGCATAAATCCTGCGTGGCCTTCGAGCGATATTTTGATTTCGTCGAACTTCCCTCTGACGGCAGTGTACAGAGCGGCGAGCGATGGATCCTCGTAGGAGAGATTCAAATCGAAAATCTCGTTCGCGACGACCGATACCTCCTTCGACGAGGGCGATTTTTCGATCATCGATCCTGGCGAGAATATCGAATAGAAAAGCACCAGCGTGGTGATCGAAGGACATTCCTCGGAGATTTTTCGATAGAGATTGTAGGAGTGCTTCAAGTCTTGTGACCGGAAACAGAGGTTGAATGAGCCCTCCACCTCGGATGGATCGAAGCCGTAGTCGCCGTGAGACGATCCGACAACCAGGGTTGTGATGTTCGGGTTGTCTCTCAGCATGGTCCGCTTTGCAGCCAGATGGACAACTTCCTCTCGGAATATGTTGGAGAGCATCGCCGTTATTTCTCCGAATCAATAAGACATCGCTACGTCGCGGAGAAGTTACAGGGCGGGCATTTCCTAAACCTTGCGTTCTAAACGCTTGGAGGCGACATGTCGCCTTTCCGTCCGCAAGCGGCTTGACTTCCGGCCGCGCTGTCACACTACTGTCATGCTAAAGCATTGATCGTATGGGAGGACCAGATGGCGATCGTAAAGCGGCAGTTCTACAAAAACCACAAGCCGAACGGCGATGAATATATGTTTCATCTCGCCCGCGACACGGAAAGCGGCGACGTGTTCGTCATCCGCCAATCCGACTACCTTGTCGACGGCGGCGCCGAGAAAACGATGACCCTTTACGAATTTCTCGCCGGCGGCGGTAACCGGCAAAACGCCCTGCTGCAGCTGATCGGAACGCTGGTCCCAGAATAATCCGGGCATAATCTGGGTCATCTTCCGCGCGGCACCGAGGCGCTGCGGGATTGACTGCCACAATTGCATCGGCAACCCTGTAGAGACCTACAGAGGAGCCTTTTATGAGATTTACAGGACTTGCAATCGGGTTAACGGCGGTGACCTTGGCCACCGGCGCCGCCGCTGCCACACAGAATTTTCCGGGGCCGGGCCTGGCTGTCGTCGACGGCAAATGTGCGAAGCTCGTCGTCGGCAAACTCGATGCCACGAAAGGCTGCAAGGCCGAAATCGCTAGTGTCACCGGCCCGGACGGTTCCGTGACCTTCATCTTCACTTCGGGCGGAAAAATGCTGGGCTTCCAAGGTGATGGGCGCGGCATCAAGGCCGGTACAAAGAAGGGCACGGCGCAATTGCCGATCAATGTGATCTCCACCGGCGCGGGCAACAAGATGGGCGGTCAGGTCGAGGCGAAGGGCGTCTGCACCTTCGAGAGCCCCTATTCGGGCAAGCCAGCATCTATAGAATGCTCCGCAAAATCGACGGAGCTCAGCTTTACCGGCAACTTCCTCTCGAGCGGAAAGCCGCCTCGCAGCAAATAGGCTGCGAATAACCCCTTTCGCCCGTGGCGGCGTGGCGTGACGAATCACCCGCCGCCTGGGCTTCGGCCTATTTCGAGCCGTTTCCTCCCGGTGCGCCGTGGTTAGCGTCATTCGGCGCCTCGCGCGACAGGTCCGACCCGCTGACATGGGCCGGAACATGGATTTGCTCATGCGTTATCGGCTGAAGCGTGAGGTCGACATTGTGTGGCGGCAGCACCTGTGCCTGCCGCAAGGTATTGGATCGCGCCCGCTTCTGACGGGCGGTCGGCTCGGGCTTCTGGTCCTTGGATTTCTTGTGAATGGGCTGGGGGCTCATAGGAAAGGTCTCCTTGTCCGTTGATTTATGCCTGGCAGCAGAATCTGCCCTGCAACGGACA